>JAAZNH010000145.1 GCA_012798365.1 Methanomicrobiales archaeon
GCAGCCTTAATAGAGAGTCCGCTACATAATGAAGGGAGACGCGAACATGGCAGCTGACGTATACGAGCGGGTGATGGACCTCGCACGGCGCCGGGGCTTCGTCTGGCCGACCTCGGAGTGCTATGGTGCCGTGGCAGGTTTCATCGATTACGGGCCGCTGGGCGCTATGATGAAGCGGCGGATCGAGAATGTCTGGCGCGATTTCTATGTCATCCGCGAGGGCTACTACGAGATCGAATGCCCCACGATTGCGCAGGAGGCAGTTTTCATCGCCTCAGGCCATGTTGCGGGATTTGCTGACAAGATGTGCCAGTGCCCGCACTGCAAGGAATTCCTCCGGGCTGACCATGTTGCGGAAGGCGGCGGCATCCAGAATGCCTCAACCATGAAAAACGAAGAACTCGCTGCGGCTCTTGCTCCCTGCAAGTGCCTTGCCTGTGAAGAAGTCCTGGGCAAGGTCGAGGTCTTCGGGTTCAACCTGATGTTCAAGACCTCCATCGGCCCCGGTTCCCAGCGGGTCGGCTACCTCCGCCCCGAGACAGCACAGGGTATGTTCGTGGACTTCGCCCGGCTCCTCCGCTTCTACCGCGACAAGCTGCCGTTTGGTGCTGTCCAGATCGGCAAGTCGTACCGGAACGAGATCTCGCCCCGGCAGGGTATGATCCGGCTCCGCGAGTTCACGCAGGCAGAGGCCGAAATTTTTGTCCACCCGGCCGAGAAGAACCGGCACCCCCGGTTCAAACGGTATTCTGATTATAAAATGCCGCTCCTGACCTATGGCCGGCAGCAGAAGAACGAAGAGGCCGTGACCATGTCCATGCGGGAAGCGGTTGACAAGGGTGTCATCGCAAACGAGTACCTTGCGTACTATGTTGCCCTTACCCACGAGATGCTGGTCAGCATCGGCATCCGTCCCGAGCGGCTCCGCTTCCGCCAGCACCTCCCGGACGAGCGGGCACATTATGCCACCGACTGCTGGGATGCCGAGATCCGTTCAGATCGTTTCGGCTGGGTCGAGACCGTCGGTCTTGCAGACCGGACTGATTATGATCTCAATGCCCATGCAAAAGAGAGCGGCACCCCGATGACGGTTTTCATCCAGTACGACGAGCCGAAAAAGGTCCAGCGCCGCCGCATTATCCCGAACATGGGCGTGCTGGGCAAGCAGTACCGGAACAAGGCAAAGGGCATCTTCGCCGAGCTGGAGAAGGCAACCCCGACCGCGGAAGGTGCGGATGTTGTTGTCGATGGCGAAAAGATCCATATCCCGGCTAACCTTTTCGAAGTCCGTGATGAGGTCATCGATGTCCGGGGCGAGGATATTGTCCCGCACGTAGTTGAACCGAGTTACGGTATCGACCGGATGTGCTACGCGGTGCTCGAGCAGGCCTATGACGAGGACGAAGCTGATGGCGAGAAGCGTGTCGTGATGCGTTTCTCCCCCCGGGTCGCACCCGTGCAGGTCGCCGTCTTCCCGCTCATGACCCGCGACGGCCTTGACACGATTGCAGAAGAGATCACCCACACGCTCCACAAAGCCGGGATCCTTGCCGAGTACGATGACAGCGGTGCCATCGGCCGGCGCTACCGCAGGCAGGACGAGATCGGCACACCGTTTGCAGTCACCGTTGATTACGATACGAAAGAGAACCACACCGTCACCCTCCGTGACCGTGATTCAATGAAGCAGGTCCGGGTTGCTATCTCAGAATTACCGGCGATTGTTGCGGCGCTGGTTGAGGGTACGAAGACGTTTGGGGAAACACAGTAACAGAAATTTTCTTTTCTCATTCAATTTTACGTCCAATCCTCATTTCATCCCCATTTTTCCTGTTTAATGAAAAAGTGCGATAAAAACGGGTTTTTTCCGGGAGTTTCCATGATTGATATTTCTCATGTAATCTAATTATTATTTAAAGCTGCTGAAACATTTTTCCTAAAAATTTTGACGTAAAAAATAAAAAACACAATACTTATTACACTAAAATTCAAATTTGATTTTCGCTAATATCAGGTTCCCAAAACACCAGGTATTATCATGAAAAGAAGGGAGGGTTCACCCCAGTTTGACGACCGGATGAACCTCTTCCTGCCTTATCGGCATGAGTTGAATCAGCTTCTCTCCTTAAGAAGTTTTTCGCTTGTGCCATTTGAAATCTAACACTGATGGCATTTCCCCTGTATGGTCTCATATGCATTTCCGAATCTGCCCAAATTTGGATCCGATCGGATGCTGACCATTCCGCACCGGTAATCCCGAATCGCAATAAGTGGGTTTTCCGGTCCTTCTCCCATGGGTATTGCCATTTTGTACCGACGATTCATAACCGAAATCGTCAATCTGAAAAGAGTGGTGATTCATGACTCGTGATCAAGTCAGATCAGTTTTGGTATTCATGGCAGTAATTCTGCTCCTGATAATACCGGTATTGGCAGAATCGAAAACAGTGAATCCAGGAGAGACTGTATATATCGGTGATTCCGGTTTGGATATCACTCCAGCTCTTGGTAATTATTCAACAATAGCCTGGTGGCCGGAAGGCAGCGATATCCGGTCATCAGCACCATCGGCTATCGTGAATGTGACAGAAAATGCGGCATTGTTCTCTGTAGATAGCAGTGTTTTTTCTGAAAAGATTGGATCCTGGTACCAGTATGATCCATCCATTCCCTATAAGGTGGGATCCATGGTGTTTATCGTTGACATGCCTCTTGCAGTTGTTACGACTCCAAACCAGGAAAAAACCCCCGTCATCGAAAGCAGTACTCTGGAAAAACCGGATTATATCCGGCCAGAACGCATTTTACTCACACCTGCGGATCGGCAAAAAATTTTAGCAAATGCGAAAAAAACAAGTGGGAACCAGGTAATCATTCAGGATTTGGAGGATTTCCTGAACCGATGGAATAAGAAACTCAACTGGGGTTTCTCATCAGAGAAGATTTCTTATTTCAACAGGACGCTTTCTGAAAGTCTAATAAAAAAATACCCGATTGATTTCGGGGAGCAATCCTTAGATATTCCAGATATGGCAACATTCTGCCTGGAGATTGGGGATGCAATTGGTCTATCAAAAGAACAATCTCAGGAATTTGCAGTTGCTGCAGATGACGAATTGATGAACAGTAAATTAGCTTTTGATACACCTCTGCAAAAACCAGTCACCGTTCAGAAAAGCGTACAAGGGCGGACTTTGGCAACAGCTACCGATTCAGATCAAGGAAGATCCACAAATGAATCGGCACCGAATGCTTTTGGAGTAGTTGTTTATGAACTGATATTTGTCGATTTTACTGAAGTGAAGCCAGGTTCGGTTCCTCTTTTTGTGTCACCAAAGTGGACCACAGCTCATATGCAGGATGCCACTGCTGATGCTGTTGTTGGTATTGACGCGATTGCGCCTCAGGCACCGGCGCAGGCAACCATGAGTAGTATTATTGAGTACTGGTCTCCGGTTCAAATTACAGGTGTCGATGATAGTGCCACCGCACTCGAACCAGATGGCTGGATGGAACAGGTATTCCGAAATTTAGGCGTTGTTGATGAAAATTTTGATGGGCGAGTAACAGATGATTATGCCCGCAAGGTAAAACGCGATAACAATGCTGACAGAGTTGTCCTTATTTACCTCACCCATGACTGGGAGGGGGGATATGCGGGATCAACCTGGTGGGGAGATGCAGACAAAGCTGCGATATCCTACTGGGGAAGAGGAGATAATAATCTCCCCTTCAATTCTGTCCCCGGCTCCTATGAACACGAGATCATCCATCTTTTCGGGGCATTGGATGAATACACACCGTCAAGTACCTGTGGAGAAAGCAGTATTTTCGCAACGTATCCAATGAGCGTAATGTACTGGAATACCAATCACGATACCTGCATCCCTCACACGCCTTCTGTTATGAAGGAGCTCTATACCACATCAGTAATCAGTCAATCATCTCGCAACCTGATCGGTTGGGGCGACTACGACAATGATGGTGTCATCGACGTAATCGATGGAATTCCGTTCGGATCCAGTCCGACACCAACCCCGACAATCCCCGCGCAGCCAGTTCCGCAGGTCTCATATTCCGTGAGCCAGACCAGTAGCGATCCTGCACCGGCATATCTGTCGGCATCAGATTCCCTCACTGCAGCGGCCAGTGCATCCACTTCATCATCACTCACGTATCAATTCGTAGATACTTCAACAAATATACCCACATCATTTATCTGGTATTTTGGAGACGGCGGGATATCCACCGAAAAGAATCCGTCTCACACCTACCCAAGTGCCGGGACCTACACTGTCACTCATTATGCTATGAACGGTTTTGGTTCAGGTCAGGTTACAAGGAATGAGATCATCGTCGGATCCAACCCGGTTCCTCCCTCATGTACACCGTCCGGTATTCCTCAGGCTGATTTCGAGATGAGCGGTAGTGAAGGAATCGTTCCGTACACCGTGCATTTTACTGATAAATCAACCGGCTGTCCGGCAGAGTACCACTGGGATTTCGGGGATCCCAATGAACCGGCACTCCGTTTCTCGACCGAACAGAACCCCACCTATACGTATAAAGTTCAGATGAATCCAACCCAACCGTATTACACGGTCAATCTTATTGTCAAGAATCAGAATGGTGACTCAACAGTCAAGAGCAAACAGATTAAGGTCATGCCACCCTACCCCCTGGCACGCTTCACTGCGAATCCAACAACCGGAGATGCACCGCTTGCTGTTCATTTCACCGATACAAACTATGGCGCACCAGCAGTGATTCGCTGGGATTTTGGCGATAACGGCGCGATATCATATGAACAAAATCCTACTCATTTATACGAAACCGGTGGTGACTATACCGCGACCCAGTTTGCAACAAATAATTATGGTACCCACTCCGCATTCCAGACAATTCACGTTGAAAAAAACGATGTTCCATCGGCCAGTTTCACAGTAAACAGTACATCCGGTTTGAGCCCTCTCACCGTCAGGTTCACTGACACATCAACGAATTCTCCTGTCCAATGGTCATGGGATTTCGGTGACAATTCATCCCCTTCGTCAGAACAAAATCCGACGCATACCTATACCAGCCTGGGCTCCTTTGCCGTCACGCTGGTTTCAACGGATACAAACGGTGTTTCATCCACGAAACGTATCCCCGATTATATCACGGTATCAAATATTCCGGTAATCAATGGGGCTGTATGGACACGCGCTGTAACAGCAGCGTCCTGGGCGGCACGTTCAAACCCGGCTTCCCTGGTATTCAATGATAAGATGTGGGTACTGGGCGGGTACGATTATACAAACGGATGGGCCAATGATGTCTGGTCCTCATCCGATGGAGTGACGTGGAGCCAGGCAACAGGAAATGCTGCATGGACTAAAAGAACCAAACACGCCACCGCTGTTCACAACAATAAGATGTGGGTGGTTGGCGGGTCGGATTACATCGGCCAGGGTACCCTGAAAAATGATGTCTGGTCATCCTCAGATGGAGTGACATGGACACAGGCTACTGGAAGTGCAGCATGGACTCCCCGCATGGATCACGCGCTTGTATCCTTCAACAACAAACTCTGGATGCTAGGGGGCTATGACTGGACCTACAATCGGAAGAATGATGTCTGGTCCTCCTCCGATGGTGCAACCTGGTCCCAGGCAACCGCAAGTGCAGCATGGAGCGGCCGGCAGTCATTTAAGACACTTGTCTTTAACAACAAGATATGGGTACTGGGAGGGGAAACCGGTTCAGGTTATGCCAATGATGTCTGGTCCTCCTCAGATGGAATAATCTGGACCCGCGTCATGGCAACCGCACCCTGGTCCGCACGGCGTGAATTCGGTGCAACGGTATTTGATAACAAGATGTGGATTTTCGGCGGCTACAGTAACGCCGGGTATCTTAACGATGTCTGGTCATCGCCGGATGGTATCACCTGGACCCAGGCAACTGCCCATGCGGACTGGCCGTTCAGGAGCCGACCCGGATCTGTGACGTTTAAAAACACTATCTGGGTCCTTGGTGGTGAAGGCGGAAATGGCAGGAATGATGTCTGGTATGCAGGAACTCCCCCGGCCATTACACCAATTGCTGCTTTCTCTGCCAACCGTACTTCCGGCACCACTCCACTTACCATCCAGTTCACGGATAATTCAACCAACGCCCCAACGACATGGTATTGGGATTTCGGTGATTCTTCTGATTCAACCGTTCAGAACCCTGTCCATGTTTATAGTTCACCCGGGAATTTCACCGTCAGTCTTCGGTCAGCAAACGCCGGAGGTTCCAATACTACCGTACGGACCAGTTACATCCAGGCAACTTCCCCGGTTAACCCTCCTGTCGCAGCTTTCATCGCAAACTCAACCCAGGGCCCGGTCCCCCTCGCAGTTCAGTTCACGGACACCTCTTCCAATACCCCGTTAGTGTGGTCGTGGAACTTCGGTGACGGGACAACCTCGGCACTCCAGAACCCGGTTCATATCTACAATGCAGAAGGAACCTACACGGTAACCCTGACTGCAGGTAATGCCGGAGGCAATAACACGATTACAGGAACTAATTTTATCACAGTCAATCCGCCAAAACCCGTTGCCAAGTTCCAGGCCAGTACCACAACCGGCCCGTTCCCGCTCGCGGTACAGTTCAATGATACCTCGTCAAATTTCCCGACATCGTGGAACTGGGACTTTGGTGACGGGGTGACTTCAACACTCCAGCATCCACTTCACACTTATACTACCCCAGGAACGTATTCAGTAACCCTCGTGGCAACCAATGCCGGGGGCAGCGGCACAATTTCATCGCCGAACCACATTACCGTGATAACCCCCCCGCCGGTTGCAGATTTTGATGCTGATACCACCACCGGAATCGCACCTCTGACGGTCCAGTTCACGGATGCCACCACAAATGCTCCAACGCTATGGAGCTGGAACTTTGGAGACGGGACAACATCTGTCGACCAGAACCCCCAGCATGTCTTTACTGCACCAGGCACGTATTCCGTTAACCTGACTGCAGCCAATGCCGGTGGCAGTTCGTCTGTTTCAAAGCCAGACCTTATCGTTGTTCAACCTCCTGCACCTGTTGCAGGATTTACTGCAGACAATGTTTCCGGAATGGCGCCCCTGTCAGTCCAGTTTACTGACACCTCTTCAAACACACCTGCTGCGTGGAGCTGGAATTTCGGAGATGGGTCAACCTCAACCGTCCAGAACCCCCTGCACATTTACAACACTACGGGCACTTACACAGTTAGTCTCACAGTGACCAATGCCGGTGGCAGTAATACCGTCACCCAGAGTAATTACATCTCTGTATCGCCAGTGACACCGACACCCACAATGATCCCGGTAGCAGCCCTTTCCGCAAACCGGACTGCCGGCGAAACTCCGATGGGTGTCCAGTTCTATGATCGGTCTACGGGCACGCCGACTGCATGGCTCTGGGACTTTGGTGATGGTTCTACTTCCACTTCAAGAAACCCTGTTCACACCTTTACAACAGCAGGAAATTTCACCATTAACCTGACCGCAACGAACGCGTATGGTTCAGGTTCAAAAATCCAGGTGAATTATATCAAGCCCAGCGTGCCGGTTATTCCGACAGCAGCGTTCCGGGGCAATATCACTGCCGGTCCGACACCGCTTGCCGTCCAGTTCACCGACCGTTCAACCGGCTACCCGAAGAGCTGGTCGTGGGACTTTGGTGACGGTACGACCTCAACAGTCCGTAGCCCGCTGCACACGTATTCCGCTGCGGGTAATTACACCGTGACGCTGACCGTGACGAATGCCCAGGGGTCGAATACTGCGGTTCAGGCCGGCTACATTAAACCGGCAGTTCCGGTTATTCCGACAGCAGCGTTCCGGGGCAATATCACTGCCGGTCCGACACCGCTTGCCGTCCAGTTCACGGACCGTTCAACCGGCTA
>JAAZNH010000017.1 GCA_012798365.1 Methanomicrobiales archaeon
CGCGCTCGGCGGGCCGGAAATTCCCCTGATACGGGCTGTCCGGCAGGTCCAGCAGTCCTGAACCCGCCGGCCGCATTCATCCCTTCCTAGTGTCCCGCAACCGATCCTTCAGTATTGCCCCTCCGCTCCGGAATTCCCCTCATCCTCACCGTCATCCATCCCGTATCCGGTCTCATATTCTGCAAACGAAAACCCGTCAGCACCGTGCTCCAGCTCCCCGATGAACGCATCCAGGCGGCAGACCGGTACCAGCGGGACGCCTTCAAAGACCCGGATCTGCTCTTCGATAAGCACGACAATCACCGGCACTCCATCTTCCCCCATGACGCTCTGGAAAAACTCCGAGCGTTCCCGGTGCTTGACGATTGCCTGCTTCAGGGCCGACAGCCGGTAACGGTTCCCGGCCCACTGTTTGCATTCCACGAGGATGGTCCTGCCGTTCTTCCGGGCAATGACATCATACTGACGGCGTTTCCGGTTCTTTGTCAGTACTGAACCGACGCTGACCTGATACCCGTGCTTCTCGAAAATGAATGCGGCAAGGCGCTCGAAGCTCTGCCAGGGGGATCCTTCGGCAACGGCTTCAAGGCTTGCGATGCTGCCGATCGTTTCGAAATCCTCAGTGAATGCCTGGTATGCATGATGAGGTTTTTTTGAGAGCCTGCTGATGGAACACCACTCCTGCAGGGTCATGTCTCCCAGCGGGAATAGTTAAGGTACGGGATAGGGAGGGTGAAAATGAAGAGGCGGAATTTTCCATTTGCCCGGTTCAGGACTCATCCACCGGGAACCGCTCAAAATAAAACGATGGTCCGCAGGACTGCGTCTCCCCGGGTTTCAGGGCAAGGATGTGGCTGTCCGCGTGGTCTTCGCAGACATGGAGGTAACTGCACGTGATCACCTGGAACCCGATTGCAGGTTTTTCACAGAAAGCGCATTTGTGGAGATCTTTCATAGGTACCTGTGACTGGCAGTCGTGTATGGATAATCCTTCCGAAACCGGCAACCCGTGCTTACAAAAACCCCTGCAGGTCCGGCCGGAAATTGGTGCCCCGTGCATTGGGCCGGACCGCTCAAAAACAAAAAATTTCAGCGCAATTTATCGAACAGCACGGAATTCATCGTATTTTGGAATTGATTATGTTTAAATATTTAAGCGATATAATGGAGCGTGCAGCCGGCAGGTCCCAGGTCCGATCCGCTCATATTCATCCTGCATACCGGCATCACGGATTACATTCCCGCATTCCGGGGCCTGCCGGCAGAGGAGTACATCCCGGGTGACCAGTCATGTTTGCCCTCTTAAAAGATGTGTTACAGAAACGGAACTGCCCGGATCTTGTCCTTGACCTTACCGGTCTTCCTTCGTGGCTTGAGGAGCAGGAAGAGGGGTACCGGGAAGAGTTCCGGCAGGCTGTCGGCGATGGCCCGAGCAGAATACTTCTTTCCTATGCCGCGATCCGTGAACAGGTCCTGCCGCTGCGGTCCAATCTGTTGTTCAATGATGACGGGACCGCGCTCTCGGCCGCGGTGAGCGGGCTTCTAGAACGGTTTGAAAATGCCCCGGACGTGCTCTATTCCGGAACCTGTGGTGAAGATATCGGCTGCTTCTGCCGGGATGCAGAACGCGTGGTGCACTGCTGCGAGTCTGGCCTTGCTGATTTTAGGGAAGTCCTCATCCCCGCATACCCGGAACTGGTTGCTGCGCTGAAAGCCGGTGCGAGCGGGATCCGGGCCGAGATCCGTCTCATGGCCCCGGCATATGAGCGCTATTCCGCCTGCAGCTGCCGGTTGGCGGAGCTCGAGCAGATCTATACCCGGCTGTACACGCTTGCCGGAAACGTGCAGTCATCCGCAGAGGAAGAGATCCGGGCCAGCACCCGGGTTGCTGCATACCGGGAGCAGATCGCGGCAATCGATGAGGATCTGGCACAGATAAAAGCTGAAGCCGGCCCCGCGTCCCCGGAAGAGATGGATAATGTCCGCCAGCAGCAGCGCCGGATCGTGCAGGACAATCTTGCGCAGTCGTTCCATGATTATGCCTCTATCCTCCTGGGCCTGACAATCCGTGCAGAAGAACTATCCGTATCGCGGGACGATGACATCGCAGCCGGGGTATTTCTGGAGCTCCGTGAAATCCTTGATGGCAGGGATGTGCCCGGGGCTGACACGCTCTTCTCGTCACTCATCGATGCCTTCCCGATCTTCATGGACCTGGTTGATGATGGCGCCCTTATCCTGGCTGACGAGAACGAACAGGCGGTTTTTACGGATATTGCCTCGTTCTCAAATGGCCTGCAGGACATCTGCCTCTGCTATCACGAGATGAATGAGAAAGGAAACCTGATGTCCGTCCCCGTCCCGCAAACCCCGGAAGAGACCCGGCAGGAGCTGCTCCGCGACCGGGAAGCCATCATCGCCAAGGTCATGGAAGAGTCAGACCATATCCTCCGGGCCCACCTTCTCCTGACGGTTACCGCCGACGACCGCACGGACCTTGTCCAGATGATCGAGGATGGGATCCGGAACATGACCGGCCGACCCGCCCAGATCCTCCCGGGAAGCATCATACAGATGGCGTAACACAGGGGCTGTTCCTGAAGGACCCCGGGGGAGGTCAAGCCCCCGCAGCAGGTGCCCGAACTGTTACTTATGAGCCTGGGTTCTAGCAGTACAGATAGCACTTGTTAAGACAGGTTACCGGCTCCAGTGAATAACTGCAGTCCAGCTGGCAGTTCTTGCATTTCGCGGCCATCACCGCTGAGTTCTCCGGCATGGTAAGAGCAGCCCTCTGCTGCCCGGGAAGGTCCACGGTGTAATAATGTAGTCCGGCAATGATACTGCCCCCGATTGCAAGGCAGATCATGAAGAGGACAAGCATGGCAAGCGGGGATCGGGATGAGATCGTTTCGGTCATTCAGCTGCTCCTGGCTTCTGTGTCTGGTGAGTGATTTCAGTATAAAAATCCGGTGTTCTGGTATGCCGGGGACTATTTTTCCTGACTCCGGTTTCGCCGGATGGCGCCCCGCCCCTTCCGATCAGTCCTGCTTCCCGTTCTGGCGCCGCCGGAACAGCAGGGCGCCAGGCTCCGGGCAGACGTCAGTACATCTCCCGCAGAGGTAGCATTCGGCCTTACGGTCATCGCGTTTTGCCTCGTTGACCGGGCACACCGCCTCGCAGCGCCGGCAATTGATGCAGGCCTTGGTCCGTTGCAGGGCAAGGAAGCTTGTGCCGGCCGGGAGGGAGAGGAGGGCCCCGTACGGACAGACGAGCCGGCAGAACGGGCGGTAGATGATAGCCGAGAGAAGGAGCATTACGAGAAAGACAACGCTTCCCGCAGTCAGGGTCAGGGCAAAGAAATCCCGGATCCCGAAGTAATCCAGCAGCGATGACGAAAGAACGAGGGCCATCACGAGGAAGATGAGAAAGACAATCATGTGGACTGCCATGAAGGCATGCTTCTGTTTTGTCTGGATTTTGTATGCCGGCACGAGAAATGCCAGCTCCTGGAGGGCCCCGACCGGGCAGAAGTAGCCGCAGAAGAACCTGCCGGAAACGAGCGTGAGCAGGAAGATGATAAAAAGACTGATTGCTGCAACCATCAGGGTGACGCCAAGGCTTGCCGTGTTCCGGACCATGAGCTCCTGGAACTGGTGCGGGGCAACCGGGGAGAAGATCAGGAATCCCAGTGCGGCAGAGATCAGCAGGAGGAGGATGCCCGCCCGTTGTTTCCAGCGCCCGGAGTACCACAGGTACGTGAGCACCAGGATCAGGATAATCGCGTAGAAGAATCCAAGCGGCCTGATGAGGGAATAGCCAGCCATGAGCCATCATCACTGCGGGAAAAGATAAAGGTGATCCCTCCGGCACAATGCCGGTGAACGTGGCCGCTCCCCCCCCCCCAGAGCCCCGTGGGATTCCGGCAGTCTGGCTTTCCCGCTCCCGGTCCTGTTCCTGCCACATTCCTGGGATGAGGCAGGTGGAAAAAAAGCTGGTTTTTCCGACAGTCCCTGCACGTTTTTCCTGCCCACAATGTTCTTTTTTCCTGCCTCCGACCTCCACACCTGTTCCGCACTTTGCCTCAGAAAAGCGTTTCCCCGCCCAAATCAGGCAGATTTCGCACTTGCCCCCGTATAATTCAGGCAGGATAAAATCCCAGCACCTAAATACCGGAAGAAAAATAGGAGGATTACTGATGCGCAATGTTCCGACCCGACCCAGAGTCCAGCTACCTGATGCCCGTTCATTTCGGTGGCAGTAAGTTCGACCCGCACTTTATAATCACCCAGAAGGCGACCGGCCTTGCAATCAGTTATGAGACGGACCGGCAGATGCTCGAGGCGTATATTCCGGAAGTCTTCGAGCTGCTCGAACCTCAGATCACGGTTGCCTACAACATGTTCACAGAGATCAACTGGATGCACGGCGGTGCCTACAATCTAGTTGATGTCTCTGTCCCGGTCAGGTTCAACGGGAAGAAAGACTCGCTTACCGGATCATATCCCCTTGTCACGTGGGAGAACAAAACTGCCCCCATTCTCGGCGGCCGCGAACAGACCGGGATCCCGAAGATCTTTTGTGATATCGAGGACCTCCGCGTCCTGGGGCCCGCCTGCCACGGCGCAGCCAGTTCGGGAGGCAGTACGTTCCTGTACATGGATTTTGAACAGACCGGCCGGATCGAGGGCCCGGGCCTGGATGCTGCACGGGCGGGGTTTAAATCCATGAACACGATCGGCTGGCGCTATATCCCGAAGGTCGGGAAACCCGGGGCCGAGCTGAGCCAGTTCATCCTGTACCCGCAGGGCGTGGATATCGATACCGCGTTTACCGGGAAAGGCAGTATCCGGTGGATTGAGCAGGGTCCTATGCAGTACGGGTACCAGTTCTGGGTTGCAAACCAGGTTGCCGCCCTGCCTGTAAAGAAGATCACGAACGCCGTCCTGGTCCACGGGAGCGCCCGGCTGCACGCAAACGGGGCCCGGGTTCTTGAGTGAGTGAGTGAGTGAGTGAGTGAGTGAGATTATGACACAACAGGGATATTACCAGGACAAAATCTGCATCGTCACCGGAGCAAACTCAGGGATCGGCTATGCCCTGAGCGCGGAACTCTTAAAGCGGGGTGCCATCGTCTATATGGCCGGGCGCTCCCGGGCAAAGGTTGAGGACGCAGCCCGCACCCTGGGCGCCGGCACGGGCCGGGCACGACCGATCGTCGTCGATGTCTCCAGCCAACCGCAGGTGCAGAAAGCGATTGAGGACACGGTTTCCCAGGCCGGCCGGATTGATCTGCTGTTCAATAATGCCGGCGTCGGGGGGACCATCCCGTACGAGAAGGTGACGCTTGATGACTGGAAGACGATCATCGACACCAACCTCTGGAGTGTTATCTACGGTGTCCATGCCGCGATCCCCATCATGCTGAAGCAGGGCTCCGGCCACATTGTCAACACAAGCTCGGTAGCGGGCATCGTCCCGCTTCCTTTCCAGGCACTCTATGCTACGACAAAGTTCGGGGTTACCGGCATGACAGAATCGCTGCGGTACGAATTTGCGGATAAAGGCCTCCACTTTTCCACGATCTGCCCGTCCAATATTGCCACTCCTATCTTCAACAAGAGCATCGACGGGACATCCCACGGCGAGCTGCGGATCCCCTCTGATGCCTACCCGGTGGATAAGGCGGCAGAATATATTCTTGACAAGGTTGCACAGCACCGCGGGATCATCCTCGTTCCGCCGGAGCCGGAACCGGAAAGTTACAAGAAGTACTGGAACGAGAACCCGGAAAGTGAAGCGATTCTCCTCCAGATGGCCCGGGAGCGGCGTGCTGCGTACGAGAAGGGCGGGAGTTATTTCTGACTGGATCCCCGGATGCATGGTCACAGGCTCCTTTGAGAAGGCAGAAGAAATGATCCTGCTCCGTTTGGGGCTACCCGCGCTGAAGGTTCAGGTGACCTCCTGGCAATCTCATGTCCCCGGTGATTTACGAGGTTGAGAAAACCCATTCTTCAACCATCGCATCTTTTCCCGCATTTGTCAGGATCTGAACCCGGTTCTTCCCGCGTCTCATCGTCTCTGATATTCCATGAAGCGAAGAACCGTGTTCTCCCTGCGTTTCATTGCTCACGATAGCTAGGACAGAGAATTTGGGGTGAATGATTCTCCCGTCCCTGAAAAGTCATCTCTCCAGCCACCATCATCGAATGTCTGGACGCTGATTGCGGTTTTGGCCGGGCTCATTAATGGGAAAATAGTGAAAAAAACCCCGGACGTGGGGAGAAAAATCAGTGGACAACCGGGGACGCCCCGGCATCAAAAGGATTGGTCCGCATTTCGAGGGAATAGAGGTACGGGTAGCTGGCATTCAGGTACTCCATGTATTCGAGCCACTGGAGGACGAGCCGTTCGTATACGCGCTTTGTGTCGCCAGAGAGGTGGGTGTAATCGGATGCGGGACGGTCGGAAATACCCTGCCGGTGCCGGAGCTCTTCGGTGAGGTGGAAGACAGCACGTAAAAGATCGGTGAATGATTCGTGCTCGAGCAGCACCGGGTTCTCGAGCAGACGGAGCAGGAAGTCCCGGCGGGAGGAGAGAAACAGGAATAGTGCCTGTATATCGATCTCCGAGGTATCGGCCGTGTAGGGGTAGGCTGCCAGCTGTTTTCTCATCCGCACAAACGCGTCTGTGTCCCAATCCTTGCCGGCACTGAGGTTTTCCCTCAACCGGCTGATGTCCGGGTCACCTGCTGCAAGCATTTTGAGCAGATCATTTCCTACTTCAGCAAAGAACGTGCCGATGACCATGGTAATCTTCTGCATCCGTTCCCGCCGTGAACGGATGGCCAGCAGCTTGTTCAGCACGATAGTCACCAGAAGGACATTGATCGGCAGAAAGCCAAGCGCATTGAAGATGTAGTTGGCAGTGTCGTTGGGATTTTTCAAAACAAGGAACTTGCACCCGTAAATACTGATGCTCATCGCGACAAGGACGATGGCAAGCTTTGCCTCCCAGCTCAGTCGGACCATGAATTTGGGTATTGTGTTTTCATGAGATAAACCGGCAGGATCTGGACCGGCCACGTACCGGGAAGTGTGCATCATCTTTTAGGAAGCATGCCTGTTCATGGTATCCCCTTTCACGAAGATCCCGTCGCCGCGGAGTATGTCCTTCCTATTCGCAGACGACCCCGGCCTCGATCCTTTCAGCCGCCGGCCTGCCCGGTGCCGTTCTTTTATATGCCTCCCCGTTCTAATGGTGCCGTAAGGGGAAGCATGCATGACGGTATGGATATGCAGTATCTGTGGTTACCTGTATGATAAGGCAGCGGGACTGCCACCTGCAGGAATTGGGGCAGGGACGCCCTTCTCCGCTCTTCCCG
>JAAZNH010000146.1 GCA_012798365.1 Methanomicrobiales archaeon
TCGGGATCGAGGACCATAAGCTCGGCGTCATGGACGACCACATCGAGCCGGTCCATATCACCGGCAACCTCTCTGTCATCTCGATGGCTTTCCTGCTGCCCGACACCAGCACCCCCGTCATCTGGCGCGGGCCGATGAAGATGGCAGCGATCAACCAGTTCCTCGCTGAAGTGAACTGGGGTCCGCTTGATTACCTCGTTGTTGACCTCCCGCCGGGAACCGGTGACGAGGCCCTGACGATTGCCCAGCTCGCCCCCAACATGCGGGGCGCCGTCATCGTCACCACCCCCCAGGATGTTGCAACCCTTGATGCACGGAAATCGGTGAAATTCATCGAGAAACTCGGCCTTCCGGTCATCGGCATAGTCGAGAACATGAGCGGCATGATCTGCCCCCACTGCGGCGAGGAAGTGGAACTCTTCGGCAAAGGTGGCGGAAAGAAGATTGCCGACGAGCTCAAGGTCCCGTTCCTTGGCGCCATTCCGCTCGATATCGAGATGCGCAAGGCAGGCGATGAAGGCCGGCCGTTCATTGTCCGGCGCGGCAGCGGTGACAGCCCCACCTGGAAGAGTGTTGACAAGGTCATGGAATCGCTCATCTCGGTTATCGAGGGATGAGCAATGAACTACGAGCGGATCCTCGCAGGCAAGGAAAAGCCCCTCCCCATTTACAAGGGGGTTATTGCTGCACTTGAGAACCCGCTGTCCTTTCCCGACCTGCTCGAACCCATCTACCGGGAAGCGATGACCCTGGACGACGATTCCCTGGATCGCTTCCGGTTCTCGCTCATGCGCCTGCAGCTCTGGGCGGATATCCACCGGAACGAGGACCTGGAGAAGGCGATGCACATCAAGTATGTCTCGCAGGTGCTTGAGAAAGTGGTCTTTGGGTCCCTTGTCATGGAACAGGGCGAACCTGCTGCGGACTAGGGAACGGTCCGGATTTTTCTTTTTTTAGGACAACCCTTTTAACGGGGAAGATTGCGGCGAATGATATGCTTATCTTCCTGCCAGATCAATACTAGGAGCAATCAAAAATCCAATACCACAAACCGTTTTACCCATCGCGGATTGAATACCACATAGCATAACAATACCGGAGCAACAATGACATCACGCATGCAGTCCCCGCACACAACCTGTCCGGGGTGCCAGGAGGAGGTCTTCCTTGACGAGCTTGTCGGCGGCAAATGCCCGCTGTGCGGCTGCACTCTTGAAGACTTTGACGAGGCGTTCGGGGAGTACGAAGGAATCCTCGACCGGTCCGACCTCTCGTGGCTCATCTTCAACTACTTCGTGTTCAAGAAGTTCGTTGATTTAGGCGTTCCCCCCCACCAGATCATGGAATTCGTCAATATCTACGAACAGAATGCGGAGAAACCGCCTGAGGAGTGGACGCGGACGGCGTTCACCCTTGAGATACCCATGAACATCCTTGACCGGATCCTGCCCAAGCGCTGCGCCCGCTGCAACCACTGGTTCTTCCGGGGCGGAAAGAAGCAGATCTCGGGAGATATGAGAAAGACCGCACTTGTCACCGAGTTCGTGTGCAGCTCGTGCTGAACCTTCTCTTTTTTATAAAAACCAGATAGTAATCAATATATTGTCAGTAATTATACTACTTCTATGAAGTTTGTCGGGTACCGGAGCCTGTATCTCTGCCTTGCCCTGATTGGTATCCTCCTTATCCCGGCTGCGGCGGATATCAGCATTCCAACCGTCACAACCGTGTACTTTGACAAAGACGGGATACCATTCAATGAATCCATCCAGTATACTGTCAATTGTACCGGGACAATCCGGTATCCATGGGTTACGGGTACACCCGCCGGCGACACATCCGGGGTAGAGGAAACGGTTTACTCGTATACCGCGTCCTGCCCCTTTTATGGCTGTACGATCCACGAGACGTATTATCTCAACTACCGGGTGATTGACTCCTGCGATCTGGTTGTAAAAACAGGTAATGCCACCTTCGTCCTGCGGGGGTTTACCAGCAATCCTGCACCGGCAAGCTGTACCGGGCTGCACCAGTATGATCTCATCGAGGACAACCAGTATTACCGGCATACTCCCGGGTACCTGGATTGCAGGAAAGAAAGCGACCGTGCCGACCGGGCCTGTGACCGTTTCCTCCTCCCCTGCCAGCCCCCTGAGCCGGGATGCGGCACCCGTGTTCTTATGAACGGTACCGTGGCGCGGGAATCGCCGGAATACCATGCCTGTAGGAACGAAACCCGTGCAGCGCAGAAGGCGTGTACCCGGTACCTTGAGAAAGCAGATCGATCTACACTACTGATGTGGGAAGATCCCCATGGGACACAAACCCCTGCGTTGCGGACCTGCGTGCAGCATTATACCCTTTCCCCAAATAGCAGCAACCCGGGACCTGTACCCTCTTTGGAAACGATATCCCGGCAGATATCAGATCAGACCCGGGCAGCGCCTGAAAGGGGGCCGTCTGTAACCCCCCCGCCATCCAACCCCCTGGGCAGCCTGTTCTGCAGCATGATACAACTCATCGGAGGCGGGTGTGAATGAGCCGGCTCCTCTGCGGGAAGGTTCTGGCCGCCATTATCCTGGCCGCCCTCCTTATCGCAGCCAGCCCGTCAATATCTGCCGATGAAATGTACCCGACAGTTACCGATGTCTTCTTCGAGAAAGACGGCCTGCCGTACAATGATTCTGTCCAGTTCACCGTGAACTGTTACGGCTATCAATGCAAATCGTGGGACTGCCAGCGTGACCCGTCCGACCTGCTTGCACGGAACGGGAATTTTACCCCGGAACTGGTCTTCACCTACCATGCGACCTGTCCTTCGTACGGCTGCCGGATCTATGAGCCGTATTATCACGCGGAACGCAATTTCGGGACAACCTGTAACCTTGAAGGAAGCACGCACGGGAGATCCTTTACCATCAATAATTTTTCCCAGTCTGCGATTCCCAAGAGTTGTTCCGATCTCCACCAGGTTGCTATCGGCAAAGGGTATGGCGAGTATTACCAAATTACTCCCGAATACAACCAGTGCATTGATGACTCCCGCAGGAATTCCCTCCGTTGCAATCACTATCTCATTTCCTGTGAACCAGGGATGGATTATGAATGCGGGTATTGGGTAGTTGATGATCATTATGTGAAAGAGACCCCCTCCTATCGTGCCTGCAGGGATACCATTGACCGTGAACGGAGGGAGTGCGATAAGTTCCTTAAAAAAATCGATCCCGCGACAATGATCATGTGGGTCTATCCCGGTTATCATGTGAGCCCGGCAATGCGTTCCTGTGAGCTGCGGTTTGCTATCCCCCCGGGTAATGATTCCGCGAAGGCGTTTGTCCCCCCAATGCAGGCTGCCCACATTGAAATGAAAAATGAAGGTGGTTCGCTCTTCTGCAGAATCGTCCGCATCTTTGGGGGAACCTGTGAATGATTCCTCCGTGGCAGCGAACCCTGGCATTCCTGCTAGTCCTGACCATCAGTCTCATGGAGATATTTCCGGTATCCGCGGATCAGATAGTTCCAACAAAAACGACCATCTTTTTTGAGCAGGATGGAAAACCCGTGACCGATCCGGTATCGTTTACTGTCGATTGCTATGGTTACTCCTGCACAACATTCTCCTGTGAGATGATTCCCTGGCACAATGAGTCTGGAGGGCAGATACCGGATCTGGTTTTCACCTATTCTGCAACATGTCCGTCATTTGGCTGTAGTATCTATGAACCATTTTACCTGAATTACCGGAATATTTCTCGCTGCACCCTCCGAGGCTCCACTGGCGGGATGAGGTTTAGTCTTCCGAATTATTCTGCAACCCCCCTTCCCGATTGCAGGTATGATGAGCAGAGTGATTTCTGGATAAATGGAACGATGTACCGGTATCCCTCGCCTTATCGGGAATGCCGGATGAAAAATGAACGGGATCGTTGGCAATGCTCGGATTATAAACAGGAAGTCACCTTTGCACAGCTCCTGAATATGACCGGGCCCTGGGGATATCTTGATAATGGGAATTACTGGGTCTTTTCCCCTGATTATTACTCATGCATGGAGAGAATAGACACCCAAATTACTAACTGTGGTCAGGACCAGCCATTAATTGCTGTTGCCCCGTCTGACTTCATAACAGACCCGACTGGAATGAGAATATCCCGCTTCTGTACCATGAATGTTACCCTTCCGGATTCTCAAGCATTTGCTGCAGTGACTACGGAGATGCCGGGGCAGTCCCGGAATTCCCTGTATTTTTCCGGCACACGTGGAGTGGATATCTCACAGCAGGATAATTTGGTTTATTTCACGTCTTGCACAATGCTCCGCATTCTTGGTGGCAGGTGCTGACCATGCTCTATGAAACATACTTCCTCGTCGCCCTATTCTCGACATGGCTGATCGAGATCCCGATCCTGGTCGCGCTCATCCGCTTTATTTTCCGTGAAACATCGTTGCCATTACCGCGGATTATCGGCGCCGGGGCCCTCTGTACTGCCCTCACACTCCCCTACCTCTGGTTCGTCCTTCCGCCCTTTGTGGATGCGGCGTATTACGTAGAGATTGGTGAAGGCCTGGTTATCCTTGCAGAAACGCTCATCCTCAACCGGCTGCTCGCGCTTGACCTGAAGCGTGCATTCATCTGCTCGCTTTTCATGAA
>JAAZNH010000147.1 GCA_012798365.1 Methanomicrobiales archaeon
TAATCCTCCAATACTTCAGCCCATACCAATTCTTTTTTAAAGGAATGCCGGGTATCCCCCATGCACTACGAAGAACACAGATGGGTTCTTCCAAAGAAGGGGGTGGCACCCGTATCATTTGCAGGATACATCCCAAAGGGAATTTTCAATAATCCCCTGCCATAAAAACAGAATGGATCACTCGCCGGGCAGGATATCTGATTGTAATGCACCCTCACTGTCGGAAAAAAAGAGAGAAGAAAAACTCACGGGTTGACAATCGCCTTGGTCTGGGATTTTGTCAGGCCGTTCGTGACACTCTTGCCGTACATCAGCTGGATTGCCTTGAGATCGATAGTGGTCAGCTTGTTGCCCTTTGTTGTGTCGGTGTAGAACAGGCTGTCTGAATATTTTGCACTCTCGCCCATGAACCCGAGATCATACAGGATTGCCCTGAGCACCCAGCGGTCCCGCAGGTAACCGTTCAGGTCAGCATTGACATAGATCTTGTCATTGGTTTTGATGAAATAGTACTGGCCGGAGTCAAGATCTTTGATACTGAAGACGACGAGGTCCGGGTTGATCTGGCTCAATGCCTCGCCGGAACGGAAATCCAGGGTGATATCCCCGGGACTGTTGTAGTTCACGTTCGTTGAGATATCGAGCGTGTTCGAATAATTATTGAAGTCCTTGATGAACTGGGTCAGCAGGTTCTTATCCCGGTCTGCGTATGCTCCGAGGAATGAGATTGCAATGAGGGCTTTTGTGGGCTTCTGGAGCTTGGTGTTGTCGGGGCCAAATGCAATGTCAAGCAGGTGGGCACCAATCTGGGAGGCCGAGTATGCTACAGGAGTCGGTGTTGGTGTAATAGTTTTTGTACTTGCCGGTTTTGCCGTTGTGGTAGCAGGTTTTGCCGTTGTTGTACCAGGTTTGACGGTAGTTGTCCCGGGTTTGACAGTTGTCGTGGTGTTAGGCTTCACCGTAGGCTTGGTGGTAACCTTGGTTATGTTACCCGTGGCGGTTGCGTTTTTTGCCGTGCTGTTGAACATCCCGGCTGCATCACCGGAAAGATACACACCGGCCGCAATGAAGAGCAGGATAATCCCAATCCCGGCAAGGATCGGCAGGTAGCCTTTGATGGCCGGGGGGATCTGCGGGCCGGCATTGCCGGATACGTTCCCACCGGCAGGTTCTCCGGGTGCAGCATCGCCGCTGACAGCGATGTCAAAAGTCCGTACGCCGCCGGGCCGGGGAAGGGGGACGGCCGGGGCTGAAGCGGTCTGCGGGACGATCAGGGAATAATGATCGCAGAGCTGGTTTCGCTCCTCGGCCCATTGTTCACGCTGGGCAGCCATGGCATCGGCAACCGATTTCAGCGGGGGATAGATAGCGTCCCAGTCAATGCCGGCATTCTCCTCCTCGCGCAGGATTGCAGGAGTCTTGTTCAGGAAAGACTCAAACTCATCAAGCTCACTCTCGTCCGCATAGTCCGGGATGAGGGCGAAGATCTCTTTTTCCGGCACATCCTTCTCAAAATGGCTCACGACAACCGGGCCGACCTGCAGTAACATATCCTGGTCGAACTTCGGTTCCGGGTAGCGCTTATTGAACCGTGCGGCAATGATGGCAAGTTCCCGCAGGGCAGAACGCCAGTTCCGGTCAGTGCCAAGGCGCAGCCGGATGGAATCCACGAGCGGCGCTGCAAGGGACGCGATAAGGGCGGGTTCAAGATCATAGCGCCCGGCAAGCCGGGCATTCTTGTTCTCCTCAAGCACGGTTGCAAACGTGCCAAGGATCATCAGGTAGCTGGCAACAATACCCTGCTTCTGGATGAGGCGGTACATCTTCTCAAGGTCATCACAGAACATGACCAGGTCCGAGCAGACCCGCACCTGGAGGCGCACGGTCCCTTCACCACCCGAAGGAGAGCGGTCCTGTTCGCGTTTTATCGCATCGCACCGGTCCGACAGCAGCTGCCGGGCCTTGCGGATATCCTGTTCCTCAACAGAGATGACACCTTTCTGGTAGAGATCAAGGAATGCATGAATGGACTGTTTGCGTACCATATCGTGGGCCTGGTAATACCGCAGGCAGTATTCATGATAGATTTTATAATCAGATTCCCTGAACTGAATCTGAATTTTTTCCATACATATTTACGTTATATTTTTGCTTATACATGACTTTCGTTTTACTGTCCGGGCACTCACGGCGTTGCCGCGTATGCCCGCGCGTCCCGGGATAAAAAGCATGCGGGAGATCCGGGATCAGGAAACGGTATTTTTTAAAAAAAGCCGGAAAAAGAGA
>JAAZNH010000148.1 GCA_012798365.1 Methanomicrobiales archaeon
AGCGGAGACTGCAATTGGCATAACCTGTGCAGCCGGGACGCCCATCAGGGTCGGGAGTGCTCCCTCGTAGAGGTTGAGCAGCGAGATGTAGATGAGGGTACCGCCGGCACCGCCAAGGAGACCACCGATCACGCCGCCAACGAATGAGATGAATGGCAGGCCGTGGCCTTCAGTTCCCTGGGATTTGTATTCTGCCTGGGAATCTCCGGTGATAGGATCGTTTGCGACCTTACCGGACGCAGAGGGGATACCCATTCCGAAGACGTAGACGAAGTTCACCATCATGCAGGTGATTGCCATCATCAGGCCTCCCCCGATACCGCCGGTGATGACTGCAATGGTTAATCCCTGTTCTGCTGCCCATGCCCCGCCGAACAGGCCTGCAAGACCTGCACCGGCAGCGAGCATCGCAACACCCGTTGCAATACCGGGAGCCTGTCCCATTGCAGCGGGTGCACCGCCGACCGGGACAAAGTGGGTTCCGAAACCGATCAGGACGCCGCCGACAATGACGCCGACAAGTGCCATGAGTCCGGCACCCGGAGCGATGGAGTAACAGACGCCCAGAAGGATAAGCGTAAGGACGACACCGACTGCCATTGCGGCCGGGTTCATCGCTGCGCCCGCTGCGGGCTTTGCTGCAACTGCGCTCATGAGTTTGCCTCCTTGGGGGCTGTGTAGGGTCCGTAATTCTTGCGTGCCCAGACTTCGATGTACCGGTCAACGACCGTGAAGATCAGGATCATAAGAACGCCGACAACGATTGCATACCATGGGTTGATTCCTTCGAAAACAACGGTACGCCAGAGTTCGAGGAAGACGATCAGTCCGAAGCAGATACCGGATGCCGAGCCGCCGATCTTTGCCGTGAACCAGCCGTTGTCGATTGAGTTGCGCTCGCCTGCTTCGGCGTAGCGGACAATGTTACCGGATGCGGAGATCGGGACACCTGCACCGAACTTCTGGTTCTGGTACTGGCGTTCCTTGCCGTAGTACGGGTTGCCTGTCGCTGAACCTGCTGCACCAAGTGCAAGACCCCAGATCAGACCGAGCAGCGGCAGCGGGAATGGGTGTCCCAGTGCGGCGTTGATCAGGTGACAGAGTGTTACGGTACAGAAAATTGCGATAAAGGCATGTGCCATGGTAACCGTCGTCATAGACTTCAGTACGTCCACGTAGACCGGCTGCCCGAACTTAGCAAGACTTGCGGTCCTGCCTACATATGCGGTTGTTGCATAGACGCCCTGGACAAATGTTGCGAGAACACAGCCAAGGACAATTGCAAGAACCGGGTTGAGCTGCATAGCCATAAAGGTCCATGCCAGACCTGCGCCAAGTGCACACCAAAGTGCGTATGCTGGTGGTTCACCGGCAACCGCCTTGTTGAAGATGCGGTGCAGGAAACCCATCTGCGGAGCGAGCTGAACCTGTGAGTTCGGGTCTCCCTGAGACCCGATGTTGGATTCAGTATCTTCCGCAGCACCGGCTACAGTGGCAAGAGCTCCTGTCAATGCAGTAATTCCAATGCCAAATACAATATGTTCCATTTAGCCTCCTCCCTGCGTGCGAATGCACGAGAGTATTCAAAATGCAATGCCACGCACATCGAGTAGATACTCTTTGTGGTTAGTGTAAATTTGGCTATGTCTTAATTAAAAGGTTGCGATTTTGTTTCGGCGGGAGAAGAGTATATTAAGCCCCTTTTAATAATCGGACGCTGTTTCGGGTTTTTCTACACATGTGAATTTGCGTTAAGGAAAGCCTGCTTGTGTTGTGATCAAGGAGGATTGTTTATTCCGGCGATACGCAGCCTTTTTTCGCGGTCGTGTTGGTCATCGCTGATTTCGTTCCCTGAGCTGCAGTTCAATCTGCTCAAGCCGCTTTTGCAGTTGTTCGTTCTGACGCTGTTGTTTTTCAAGCGATTCCTGGATAGCGAGCAGACCCGCTCCGGTTGTACCTTCTTTTCCGCCAGGTCCTGGTGCCTCATCCGGGGAAAGAAGTTTGTTGGCGATAAAACCAGCAAGTGTGCCAAAGAGGCCGACACCCATGGTCATGACCATGATGCCGACAAGCCGGCCCTGGTTGGTAACCGGGTAGTGATCACCATACCCGACGGTTGTGATCGTAACGTACACCCACCACATGGCATCGGAAGCGGTAGTAATATTCGCATCCGGCGCACCCCGTTCTGCCATAAGCACAAGGAATGCCCCGCTTTCGATGACCAGCATGACACAAAAGACAACGATGAAAAGAACGCTTTCTGCACGGTGTTTTTTCAACTGGCCAAAAATATTTTTAGCACCATACCGGTTCAGGAGCCGGTAAGCCTTGAAGATCCGGAAGAGCCGCAGGATACGGAGGGCCGGAATACTTGCAAGAAGATCTGCCCATCCCCAGTTGTGGATAAAATATCCGCTTGCAGAATGTGCTGTTACAAGCCGGTAAAGAAAATCCGCAAGGAAGATAATTGTCAGAAAGAAGTTGATGACCAGCAGGACATTTTTTGCATCCGGGTCAAGCCCTGGAACCCAAGCGATGACAAAATTGGCAACTGACAGGAGTGAAACAAGAAGGATGAAGATCTCATACCCCGGATCCTTGAGATCCCTGAGGTCAGCCTGGAGATCATTGCTCCCACATGAAGACGAGTTGCCGTCACTCATACAGTTCTATTCTAGCTCATGAGGTAAAAAACGACATGGATTTGCACCAGGAACCTGCGTTGATTTCCTGTTATCCGGTATGCTGGACGATTCCGGGAAATGCAGCCAGAATCTCATCCCGGAACCGTGCATCATAAGGGGCATCATAAACAAAAGCGCCTTTGGTTGTCGTGATCACGAAGTGATAATGGTACGTATGCTGCGTATGCTGGTGGTGGCTTTTGCCGGTATGATGCACAACCCGCCGCGTTGAATCCTGCCGTGCGAGTGTAACAAACGTAACCTCCTCCCGCGGGAAGGCAAAATTCTCCGAGTGAAGGCGGAGGATCGCTTCCGGGTCCATGGGAAGAAAACCCCGTGCTGCATCGCGGAGGGTGGTCATGCTATCCAGTGATGCCCCGATTTTCGCAAATGCCTGCCCAAAGAAGCCGCTTCCCTGGGCTTTTGCCTGCTCTGCAGCCATGGCAACCTGGGCTTTCTGCATCTCATCAGTGATAACTGCAACGATCAGGCGACGGGGGGTGACGATCAGGGCATACTGCGTGATGCCTTTCAGAAAAGCACTCTTGTTGAGGCCGGCAATTGCTCCAAGAACCCGCTCCTCCGGAGAAACTGGTGTTCCTGGTTGCAGGGGCGTGACCTGCTGTGCAAGAGAAGCGCCGCACTGCGTGCAGAATCGCACGGAGTCCTTCAGGGGTGAACCACAGGTCCCGCAGAAGTGCTGCGAAGGCGTCATAATGCATGCGTCTTCTGCAGTGTAAGATGATAAACGTGATCGTTAGTTAAAAAAAACGCCGGTTTTTCTGCCAGCAGATCATCCATTACACATAATCTCACTGGCAACAGGTTGCCGGACGATTCCGGTCATAGTGCTCATTGCATTTATTGGTGGGAGATCTCCCACAGGTATAATGATGCCACGGACCCGTAGGGGGAATAGCGCTTCCGGTAGCGCTCAAATGCAGCCCGGTCGATCGTCTCTTTGCCATAGAGCCGCATCATTCCCCGGCGGATGGCAAGGTCGCCCCAGCTGACGACATCCTGTCGTTCCATCGAGAAGATAAGCAGCATCTCGGCAGTCCAGACTCCCACACCATTCAGTGCAGTGAGCTGGCTGATAACGTCATTATCCGGCAGTTCACGAAGGGCAGAAAGGTCCAGTCTGCCTTCCGTCACGGCTGACCCAATCCCTCGGATATACCCGGCCTTTCTCATTGACATCCCGCATTTCTGGATCTCTTCTTCGGTTGCAGAAGCGATAGATTCCGGGGAAATGATCCCAAACTGGTCCTCGAGCCGGGCACAGACGGTCTCAGCTGCTTTTGCTGATATCTGCTGGCTTGCAACGCTTGCTACCAGTGCGGTGAAGAGATCCGGGTTAACCGTCCGCTCGATCATGCCTATCTCATCGATCGCAGCACCGAGTTTTTTATCCCTCTTTTTCAGGTAATCAATCTCGGCCGGCCCGTACTGGAAGAGTTGTTTCATTTCCCGGATCTGTTGGCACTGGTTTGCCATGCATCTTTCGGAAACCACCTCTGTCTGGTATTCGGGCCCGGGGCCCGTACGGACAAGGTCGGTTTTTTTTTGGTGAACGTGAGAGAGGTAGATTGATGAGGTGGGTTCTGCTGGCGCCCCAGGGAGCCGGCATTACTCCCGAACACGAATGGATCCGGTTGTTAACGATTTATACGGGGTGCCATTCCTGGAATAACACTCCCGTTTCACAACCTGTTTGAAAGAAGAATTCCGTGAGAATTTCCTAACCTTTATCCGCTTCGACGCCCGGTATATTTTCATGGAGCGGATCACCGCCCTTGCAAAGGGCCGTGTGCAGGGTGTAGGCTATCGTCATTTTGTGTCGGAATGTGCCCATGCTACTGGTGTGCACGGGTATGTTCGAAACCTTTCTGACGGGACCGTTGAGATGGTTGGCGAGAGTTCCCCGGCTGCCCTTGATGATTTTCTACGCCTTGCCCATGCGAGGGAAGACCACATTATCCGGGTTGATGAGATAGTAGTAAAACGCGGGCCGGCAACCGGGGAGTTTCACGGGTTCCGTGTTGCATGGTGATCTCTCTTTTTATGATTTGTTTATACGGTAACCCCTGATATCGGCTATCTCCAGCCAGAATGGATCCGATGGGCCAGTGACCTGCATCGTAACAGTGGGTGATGAATCCACGGTGTCTGTTTTTGCCTGCAAAATACGCCCTTCCTTTGAGGAGTGTCATAAAAATCGTGCCGTAGTCCTTGGGATTTGCTGTGTATTCCTAGTGATCCGAATCTTGAGTGTCCGAACTCCCCTTAAACCTGTGATGGGGAAACAGGCAGGTGGAACGGAGCGTGCATGAACGAGCGGGCTTCCGGTATCACGTCTTCTCTTTTTTTGCCTTTGTCAACCGGTTGGCAAGTTCAACCGCGTCCTGCGGGTGTCCGGCAACTGCATCGGCGCCGACCTGTTGCCAGAGATCCGTGACGAGAGTAAACGGGTATCCCCCGACAATGATCTTCACCGGGACGGTTGTGGATCCTGCACGAAGTGACCGGATCAGGTATTCAACCTCACTCAGGTATGACGGCATGGTGATCGATAGGGCAAGTACATCAGCGTTGCGCTCTTCCACTGCAGAAATAATACTCCTCACTGGTGTATTGGCACCGGTATAATACACGGTCCAGCCATCGATATCAAAGAAATCTGCCACCATGCGGATGCCCACATCATGGAGCTCTTCGCCCACGCATGCGGTCACGACGGTCTTTTTTCTCGGTGTTAACCGGCCGGTTGAGATGATATGGTCATGGATCTGTTCCATGATCCGAAGGATCACACTGGTGATGAAATGTTCCTGGGCTATCGTGATGGAGTTCATCTGCCATCGGCGTCCGGTCTCTGTAAGAACCGGTGAGAAAATATCCTGGTATATCCCGCGGAAGGATGTACCGGCCGCGAGCTGGCGGTCGATAACCGTCCGGGCCTTGCCTACCTCGCCTGCCAGAAGGAGATCAAGGAAGGCTTGGGCCGGTGCTGATAACTGGATTTCCAGGGGTTCACCTGCCTCGGGCATCGGGGACTTCAGGGCCGCGATTGCCTGCTTTGCATAATCAAGAGCTACTGCTCGGAAGTCCGGGGGGATGTAGTCTTCAATGGTTTCTTTGAATGTCTGGAAGAATGCAGGTGCAAAACCCGGGGGATAGGATTCTGCTTGAGCACGCGTCCGGAGCCAGCGGGCATGGTCAACCAGAAATGCCGGGCTGCTGGTGGCAAGCGATTCCTCAAGATTCTGGATAATGGTGATAAACTCTTCCCGTACCGTTCCATGGTGGGCAGGGCTGAGATCATTCCAGAGTTTAGCCTGTTTTTTTGTGAAATGTTCAAGCATCCTGTCAGCAAGGATATCGCGGTTGAACCGGACCGTACGATAATGCGGTGGACGGGAAGTTGTCCTTTTTTCTGAACTCCGCATGGTAAGAATGAATTCTGCTCCCGGGTTATTAGTGTTATTATCATTCCCCGGGTTGGAAAAAAGGATTCACTACCGGCAGATACTGGCCCGCATCAGGTCCATGATACCTGCTTTCTTCTTCTTTGTAACCGGCATCCCAAAACCCATCCCTTCCATAGGTTCGGCAAACATCTCATCGTTAAGCCGGTTATTGATCTCATCGAATATCCGTTTATAGGCCGGGCAGTGGGGATCCACCCCTTCAAGCGCCCCCCCCGTGGGAGCAATGGCATTGTACGGACATCCGCCCCGGCAGTACCGGATATGGGAACAGTCCCTGCAGGCAGTATCGACATATTTTGAGAATGCAGTCATGCGCAAGCCTGGTTCTGACGCCATGAGTTGTTCCAGAGTAGGGCGGTCCCGGACATTCGCCATCACCCATTCCGGCATACCCACAAACCGGTAGCAGGGGTAGATCGAACCGTCGGGGCCGATAGCAAACGTGCTTCCCATGCAGTCCACGTAGGTGCACACCGACCCTCTGCGGGTGAAGACGCAACGGCAGAGGTCGTTGATATTCATCACCTCGACCGTCCCCAGATTATCCAGTGCCTTATCCAGCAGGTAGACGAGCAGTTCCCCGTATTCAGCCGGTTCCAGCGCCCATTCTTTGGGATTCTCGGATTTCATTGACGGGAGCGCCGGGTGGAGCTTGAGGACAAATCCTCTCTCTTTAAAGAAATTGAAGATATCTTCTTTCTGCTTCACGGATTTGTTGGTAAACGTGCAGATAAACCTGACCTGCAGGCCTGCGGCTTGTGCTGTGGCATAGCCCTTCATGCATTTTTCATAGTACCCTTCGCCCCGCTGGGAATCCGTGATATCTTCCGGGCCATCAATTGAAGACCCGAGCGGAATGTGGTATTCAGCAAGGACCTCCGCAATCTCCGAAGTCATCCTCCAGAGATTGGTCTGCATCGCAAAATCGGGTTTCAAGTGCGACAATCCGTTCGCAAGCAGGGGGAGTGCCTGCATGTAAAAATCCGCGCCGGCAAGAAGGGGCTCGCCCCCGTGAAACGTGAACGTGACCCGGTCTTTGCCACAGGTTTTCAGCCACGCAACAATCTCCTTCACGGTTTCGATGGTCATGATCGGTGAGCCTTCTTCTGAGCTCCAGCAGTACTTGCACCGCCCTGGGCACCCGAGGGTCGGGATGATCATGATGTGGAAGGGATTTTTCATCCAGATTTTTTTTGCCCGTCAGGGTAAAAGGGTTCGTATCTGCACACAGGGAAAAAGAGGGCCCGGTCAGCCATGTGTAACCGGAATGGCTGACAGATCCCCGGTAAAAACGTAGAATAACCCGGCAAGGATCATCGGCGTGGACAGGAAGATGATCGTGATGCCGGCAGTCACGACAGCAAACGATTTTGTCGCGTCTCGTGGGAGGTGGTAAGCGCCCAGCCCCACCAGCCCGAATCCAATCCCGCCGGCAATGGCAGGGAGGATCATTGCCGGCTCAAGGAAAACTACTGTATGATGTATGAGGGAATTGAACAGGGTGAACATGAAGGTATACAAGAGCAGCGGGATGAAGAACCCGTCCTGGATTGACAGGTGCTGGAAACCATCCAGCAGGATAAAGACCGGGACCATGATGGCAAACAGGATAGTAACACCCTGCAGGAACCGGAAGACCAGGGACGTCTCGAACCCTTCGATAATCAGGAACATGAACCAGGCAATGAGCAGCGACTGGAGAAAGACGACCGCGATCATGATGACATCGAGTTTTCCGAATGAGAGCACGTCGGGCATGATCGATCGGTTCTCTTCTTTTTCATATTCAGACATGGATATCACCACAGGGATATGGGCAGGCACGCCCGGGTCGGAGCGGACCAATCCCATCCGGATGTATGGTTGTTGCGCCAGCTATATAATCCCTCCGCGAAATTTCATTAAAAGAGAAATTCTCCCTCTCAAAATTGATATTGTTTAAAGTAAACATTTAATTAGTGTTACAAAAAATAAAAAATTTTGTGTGTTTCTGGTGACCAGATCCGGTGTGAAGAGTATCCGGGAATGCGGCCCCGCCAGCCAGAACATTCTGCCACTAGCTGTCGGATGACATTTACCTGTTGTTCAGGGGCAATCACTGGAAACTGGTTTTACCTTGACTGTGTCCGGGTAGGGGAACCCGGGTTGTGGCCTTCGTTGCATGCTCCGGTGCTGGACAAGGTAACGGGATGATGAGGTATGTGATGCACCAGCGATGGTCCCGTGTTCAATCCGGGATACAATATAGGGGAACTGGCCAAACGTCCCGAACTCCAGCCGGCGCAGGAATCCCGAAACGGTGTTGCACTGGTACCGCGTGAGCCCGAAACGGTCGCGGAGTTCCTGAACCGTAACCCAGCGAATGGTGGCACCCTCCTCTTCCATGAACTGTTCAAGCAGTTCCGGTATCTGCGGATACTTGTTCATCAGTACCTGCATCCGACAGTAACCGGCTCAGCGGGATCCGGCATTGATCTGGTCAACAAGGTTTTTCATAACCAGTTTGACCGACTTCCATGTGGGGGTATGTTCATGACTCATGATATATGGGCGGCCTTCGTCGCCGGCTTTGACCATGGCCGGGTCGAGCGGGATTGACCCGAGATATGGGACCCCGAGGTCTTCTGCGGCTTTCTTTCCCCCGCCACTACTGAAGAGATCGATGACCCCGTTACAGTGAGGGCAGACCATTCCGCTCATGTTCTCGATGACCCCGAGAACCTGCAGATCCAGTTTTTCAATGAATTTTGCTGCCCGCATGGCATCCATGACCGCAACGTCCTGCGGGGTCGTCACAATGACCGCGCCCCGGACGTTGGGTGCAAGCTGGGCAATTGAGAGTGCCTCGTCACCGGTTCCCGGGGGGAGATCGACAACGAGATACTCAAGGGCGCCCCAGTTCACCTCGGCAAGGAACTGCTGGATTGCTGCCATCTTCATTGGGCCGCGCCACACTACGGGTGTGCTGGTATCCGGGAGTAAAAATGCCATGGAGATGACGCCGAGGTTACCGGTCACATGGACGGGTTCGATCATTTTCTCCGATACCACGGGTCGCTGGTCCTCGATGCCCAGCATCTTGGGGATATTAGGTCCGTGGATATCCAGGTCCAGAAGCCCGGTCTGTTTGCCCGTTTCCGCAAGGGCAAATGCAAGGTTGGTGGAGACCGTGGATTTACCGACCCCTCCTTTCCCGCTCAGGACGAGGATAACATTCTTTACATTGATTTTTGCTTTCGGTGGCAGGCCTTTTGGGGCTCCCGCCTTCTGTTCCGAGGTACTGGATCCGTTATCTGAATCGCAGCCGTTCTGGTGGTTTTTTGTATCTGTAGTCATGATAATCAGGCATCTTTCCTGTCAGTCTTTCCTGTCATCGTCAGTAACCTGGGCCAGGATATCGCGGGTCGGACCGATGTCAATAATCTTCCCTCCCCGCATAAGGGCGAGCCGGTCACAGATGTCGCGGACAAAGTCCATATCGTGGGAGACAACAACGAAGGTCTCGTCCATCTCGTCCCTCGCATGGAGAATCGAGTGTTTCACATCCTGCTTTGTGATCGGGTCCATGGTACCGGTCGGCTCGTCAAGGACAACAAGCCGGGGTTCGCGGATCAGCACCTGCGCAAGTGCGACACGGTGCCTCTCCCCGTCAGAGAGCTCGCCTGGGAACCGTTTAAGGATAGCCTGGGCTTTCTCTTCAGTAAACCCTGCCATGCGGAGCGTGATGATGGCTTTTCTGAGGGCAAGCTCTTTGGGGAATTCAAGTCCTATTGAATCGGTCAGGTTGTCAAGCACCGTCCGGTGGGGGAAGAGATCATATTCCTGGTGCAAAAGCCCGATATACTCCTTGGCCCTGCCCCGCTCATTGATGCCGGGCTTGGTCATATCCACCCAGTCTTCACCGATCAGGATATTCATCTCCCCGCTTGTCGGTTCAATGATGCCGGAGATGATCCGGGACAGGG
>JAAZNH010000149.1 GCA_012798365.1 Methanomicrobiales archaeon
CCCTCCGGGCGGATGAACCTGCCCTCGAACTGCCACCGCTCGCCCCGGCGGACTACATCATTAATCGACTCAATGAAGGCCTCGCGGTCCTCCGGGTGGACTCCGTGCGTGAACCGCTCAAAGAACGTTTCATAGGGTTCTGCATCAATGCCGAGGATCTCCAGAGAACGGCCGCTCACATACGTGAGTCCCATGCTGCCGTCAGGATTTGCATAGAACTGGTAGACCACCCCCGGGATCATGGAGGTGATCTCGCTCAGCTGCTCCTCCTTTGAACGGATATCCCTCTCGGCCCGGGCCAGTTCCTCAAACTGCCCCCGGAGTTCCTCATCAGATGCGGTCAGCTGCTCGTGTGCTGCCCGGAGCTCCTCTTCTGCTTCCCGCTGGAGCGTGATGTCCCGGATCGCCTCGATGGCACCGATGATCTCCCCGCCCTCGTTATAGAGCGGGCTGGCTTTTCCCATCAGGATTTTCCGGTCACCCCGGGGCCGTGGAAGATCCGTGACAGCAATGAGTGCATCCTTCTCCCGCACAATCCCTTTATAATTAGCCCGGATCTCATCATCCGTTTCAAAGATAAGGTCGATGAGGATCCTGCGCCGCGTCCCGTAGAACGGGAGGGCATACTCAAAGTCGCCCCTGCCAAGCATCTCCGTGGCAGGTATGCCGGTCATCTCCTCAATTGCGCGGTTCCACGCGATGACCGAACCGGTCCGGCTGATGGCAAACGTGGCATCCGGCAGGAAATTGATGATGTCCTGGAGCATCTTTTTTGATTCCCGCAGCGACTTCTCCACCTCCCGTCGTTTGACGGCCTGGCGGATCTTGGAGGAGAGCTCGGTAAACTGGGAATTGACATCGCCGCCTTTCTGGAGGTAAAAATCCGCTCCGTTGTTGAGAGCTTCGATGACCACGTCCTCGCGGCCCCTCCCGGTGAAGAGGATGAACGGGAGGTCTTTTGCGGTTTTCCTGACCTCTTTTAAGACGCTGATCCCGTCCATCTCGGGCATAAGGTAGTCGCAGACGATGGCATCATACGTGCGGGTGGCGAGCCGGCCCGGGACCTCTTTTGGGAACTGGAGTGTGTCAACGCAAAATTCTGTGTCCTGTTCAAGAAATACCTTGCAGAGTTCGAGCAGGTCCGGCTCGTCATCCACGTACAGGACAGAGATCATCATCATTGACTGGCGTTATGATGGTATATGAGTATTATGCCTCAAGGTGTATTTGACCGGGTAAAAAAAACAGGGAAATGAAATTCACTACTGCCCCTGCGGAACGCTTGCCAGGGACCGGATCATCCGCTGGGTTTCCGCCGGTGTCCCGGTGGTGTTGACAAGGTAAACGGTCGTCCGGTTCAGCAGATCGGTGAGGTACTTTGTGCGGATGGCTTTTTTGTAGGGGTTGTGGACGAGCAGGTGCGGGTTGAAGTACTGCTTCTCCTCAAACAGCCGGAGGGCAACTTCCGGGTTGAGTGTCTGGACAATATTCCGGTCATCCGGGTCCCGCTTGAGGACGATGATGATCCGCAGGGTTGTCAGCGGCAGGATCCTGCCCTTCCCGATGATCCACCGGATGTCGGCGACCGCCCGGCCTTCGGTATCATAATTTCCTTCCTTGACAAGCCCCTCGAACTCTTTCCAGATGGTCTCCAGGTCCTGCCGGATGTAAAAGTTCTTCTCGGAGCCGTAGGCAAGGATCTCGGGCCCGAAGACCCGGGAGAAGAACCAGTCGTCGCAGACAATGCGCGTGTGCGGGTATTTCAGGAGGCCGTACGTCTGGGTGGTCTTGCCAGCGCCGGACGTCCCGATCAGGCACATGCCAATGCCCCCGACATCCACGCAGGCGCCATGAATCGAGAAGATTCCGTGCTCGTCCTCCAGGATGTCCCCGGCAAGGCTAAGGGCAAGCGATTTGACCCAGCCATAATACTGGAAGTTAAAGAGGAAGATCGTCTTTGAGATCGGTTCAAACAGGACGGTATCTCCCGGGTAGGCCGCATCCTCAAACACGTACATCCTCCCATGCGACCGGACATTCTGGGACATGGAGTAGAAGTTCTCCTGCCACGACTCCTTCATCACTTCATTGTCCGATAAAAACTTGATGCAGCACCCGTAGATCTCGGATTTGATCTCGTACCGGACCCGGGGTGCCATGCGCCCGATCAGCGCCTCTTTTTCTTCAGGGGATATCAGCGAAACGGTATACATCTGGCACGCATCCTGACTGGTTACTGATGTATTCTCAATATCCACC
>JAAZNH010000150.1 GCA_012798365.1 Methanomicrobiales archaeon
CGATCCCCTTCACCCGGCCCAGTTCTTTTTTCAGGCACGGTGCGTTCCCGCAGACCGTGACCTCGTTGCCTTCGGTCATGGATGCAAGCGAGAGGAGGTTGTCGCGGTCAAGGAGCGAGGCGAGGAGCCGGGCGGCTTCCTCGTCGCCTGCCCGATCGAATCCGAAGTATTCGAGGATCTCGCGATAATGGGGTTCCCACACTTCGAAGTTCATCGCTCCGCTCCTCCCTTCTCCATGTTCAACTCCAGAGGGAGTTTCATATATTCGAAGTTCATCGCTTTGCTCCTCTCTTCTCGATGCTCAACTCCAGAGGGAGTTTCACATATTCGAAGTTCATCGCTGCACTCCACGCTTCCCGATGCGCAACTTCGGATGGTGTTTCACACCAGTGAAAATCATGCGGGGCACCTGCCGGTTGTCGGAAGCGGGCGGGCGCGGTTACGGGCCGCCATTCTTCTTCCCCTCGTTCTCGAGGCCGACAAGGGTCCGGAACTTCTGGAGCACGGGCTCGATCACGATATCGAGGAGTTTTTCCTTGTCCTCAACTTTCCCGAAATAATGGAGCGGGAGGCTGGCTGCGCCCATGTTGGGATGGCCCCCGGCGTCACCCATCTCCCCGAATGCTTCAGACAGGGCATTGCCGATATGCAGCCGGATATCGCGGTTCCGGGCGGTGATGACGATCGCGGTGTCGGTGATCCCGTAGACTAAGGCCGTGTTCACACCCTCAAGGGTGATGAGAAGCTCGGCAGCCTGGGGCAGGGCATCGCGGTTCATGACATACCCCACGTTACTGAAAAGGTAGCCGCTCTGGATCCGCCGGTTGTTGATGGCCGTCCCGATAACATCGAGGGTCTCCTGCGACATTGACGGGGACATGATCTTGTCGAGGAGGTCGGCGTCAGTGAGTGGCAGCAGGAACCCGGCATAGTTCAAGTCCTGCGGGGTCACGTTCCGCTTGAACTCCTTGGTGTCAGTCCGGATCCCGTACAGGAGTGCGGTTGCAACCCGCTTGCTGACCGGCACATCCAGTTCCTGCAGGTACTGGGTGAGGATGCTTGCGGTTGCTCCGACCCCGGGCCGGATATCGACAAACGCTCCCTGCACGGAGGGGTGCTTGGTATCCCGGTGGTGGTCGATGACGATGTTGATCTTTGTTGTTTGAGGCACATCGTTGTTCGATCCCGGGGCGGGGCAGTCTACCATGGCAAGGTATGAGCATGAAGAGAGGGCTTCGGGGGTCAGGTGCTCCATCTTGATGTCCAGGAGGTTGACGAATGTCCGGTTCTCCTGGTGGCCGATATTTCCCTCGTAGAAGATGCGGGTTGCAAGGGTTTTGGGATTGGCGTGTTTTGCAATCTCAGCAAGGGCAACAGCCGATGAGATCGCGTCCGGGTCGGGATTTTTATGGGTGATGATCCCAAGCGTGCCCTCCCATTCCGCGATGGTGGAGAAGAGGCGCTGGGCGAGCCTGCCCGCGTGCTGCTTGCGGATCTGGTGGATTGCCGAACGGGCGACAACCTCCTGCGGGTACAGGACCACTTCTGCCCCTGCCGCGGTCAGTTTCTGGCCATTGACCGGGTCAATTGCCCGGGCAACAACCTGGACCTGCGGGTAGCGTTTCTTGATGGTAGCCACTGCCGCGATGTTGGCATCCGGGTTGCCGGTCATAACAAACGCAATCTCAAATAACGGGAGGCCTGCAAGCATATCTGCCGACGCGATATCGCGCGGGTAGGCATCGTATTTCTGGTCGCGGAGGTGCTGGACCCGCGTCTCGCTGTTATCCACCAGGGTTACGCGCTCATGCTCTTTTGCAAGTTCAAGAATGATGTTGTAACCGTTCGTCCCACAACCGAAAATACAGTATTTACTGGGTCCCTGCGGCTCAAACGGGGCATCCTGCGGCATGTACAAGAGATGTCACCCTCCATGCTATTAAGGAATTCCAAGCGCATGGAATGAAAACCTTTATTCGCAATCATCAACCACATTAGTAGGCCTAAGTAAGCGGGTCTGTAGCTTAGTTCGGCATAGCGGCGGACTCTTAATCCGCAGGTCAAGGGTTCAAATCCCTTCAGGCCCGTTCTCTTTCCTTCGTTGTTTCTCGTATTCCTGTTCATATTTCATCCCTTATCACGCCCTGATCGTGCTGCTCTTCGTGCGGAAATCCGAATCCTGATTTATGCCGGGATACACGGGTTTTGGGCCTGCAGGTGAATTTAGGCCCCTTAACGAGACTCTGCGCAACTCTTATCATCCAGCTTGTGGCATTATCCGTTGATACACCATGCAGAGCAACGTGCCCCTGACCCCCTTTATCATCATCACAGTCATTGCCATTGCCGTCATCTCTGCCGGCTGCACAGCTCCGGTGCCGGAGCCGCAGGTATCCCCGTCCATGACCCCGCTCCCTTCGCAGGCATGCGACTGCCCGCAACTCGTATTCAGCGATCCGGAGTTTGCATTCGAACTCCAAAGGACCCTTGCCGCCGCGTACTCCGGGGAGGCGGACATAGGCGAGTGCCTTGCAACCGCATCCCGGATCCGGGAGGGGGATTTTGAGAGCTGGTACACGGAATGGAAGAAGACCGCCGATCACTTCCGGCATGCAGGTGATGCGAGCCTTGCGGCAGGACACAATGTGTCGGCGCGGGAAGCCTACTACCGTGCGGCAACGTATTACCGGACTGCCGAGTTCTTCCTGCACGGGAACCCCTCCGATCCCCGCATCGTGGATACCTGGCTGGACAGCAGGAATGCGTTCCGCGATGCACTTGCGCTCGATACCGTCCCGTACGAGATCGTTGCCATCCCCTACGGGAACACAACACTGCCCGGCTACTTTTACAAGGTGGATAATTCCGGGATCCCGCGGAGGCTCCTGATAGTCCAGACCGGTTTTGACGGATGCCAGGAAGAGCTCCACCCGTACGCGATGGAGGGAATCCGGCGGGGTTACAATGTCCTGACCTTCGAGGGGCCGGGGCAGGGGGAGGTGATCCGGGTGCAGCACATCCCGTTCCGTGCCGACTGGGAGAACGTCATCATCCCGGTAGTGGATTATGCGGCGGGACGCCCGGATGTCAGACGCGACAGTATCACGCTCTGGGGGATCTCGCTTGGCGGCTACCTTGCGCCGCGGGGGGCTGCGTACGAGCCCCGGATCAGGGCCCTTGTAGCAGATGCGGGAACTTACGATATTGGGCAGAATCTGCTTGAAGGCATGAAGAGGTCCGGAGGACCTGCCGCAAACATGACTGAACGGGAACTGCAGGAGTGGTTGAAGTCTGATCCCGCTTCATTCAACAGTGCGATAAGGGAGATGATGGCCGCAGATACCGGCACCCGCTGGATGAACGAGCAG
>JAAZNH010000151.1 GCA_012798365.1 Methanomicrobiales archaeon
CCGCGAGCTGGAGAGTGAAGAATTCCCTGTTGCCGCCGTTGTCTGGACAGACTATCATGAAACAACCGGTGATCCCGCCCTTGACCGGATCTTCGGGGTGTATTGTGGCAGCGACCTGGTCTCCCTTGCGCGGTGCCGGAGGCACACCGGGGGTTTTGAAGTGGACGGGATCTGGACGCCGCCCCGGTACCGCGGTCAGGGGTATTCCCGTCTTGCTGTCAGTGCCCTGGTGGAGGCATGCCACAATGAGAACCTGTACATGTATGCTGTGCGTCATCTTGTCGGGTTTTATGGATCCTTTGGTTTTCTGGAAATACCTGAAAAAACCCTGCCACCCTCGATACGGGAACGATATACCTGGGCAGCAGGGAACCTTGAGGGTGCCGAAGTACAACCGATGTGCCGCAAAGCCGGCACAGGAATGCTTCTCATGCGCTGACTGGATTTTTAGAAAAAGGTACCGTTCACTTCCACCTGAAGAGCGGGATCATCGGTTTTAACGGTTCAAAGGATTCTTCATATGCAGATAACCTGAACGTGCGGGAGAATTTTTCACTCCTTTCGTTCTCGAACGTAAGGACAACTTTGATCTCCTCGATCATCCGTCCCATGGGGTGGATATGCGACTCGTCAGGACCCAGGGACGGGATATCAAACTCGATATTTTCTGGTACAAGTGCCGTGTGGAGGTTCAGAGCCGGAGAATTCCCCGTGTTACGCAGCACGATGGATTTGGCATCGTCACTGAGCTCAGCCACCACATCCGGCAGGTGGGTGCTGTCCTGCATGATCAGCAGGGACATAATAATGGTGGCAAGGACAACAAAAACAATCCCGGCCAGGTAGATATTGATGAAAAAAACCATCGCGGTGATGATGATTCCTGCAATAAGAAGGATCTGCAGTTTCCGGTCCATACTGAGCAATTGTCCCGCGGGGCTAATGTGTCTAACGGTTTTACGCAGGAAAATGTATTACCTGCACGATTCCCTGAGCGTACGGTTGTATCTGTGCAGATAACCGCCAGGATGACTTCTCTCGCCACTTAGGGAATGTGATGCGCTTTTTTCAGGAGACGGACGGTTTCAAGCGTGGCCTTGACCGGCATCCCTGAGGGGATTGTCGGGTGTTTTCTCCTTTCGAGCGTATCGAAGATGGACCTTATTGCCTCTGGGTGCGAGGGGCCGTACCCCCCCTCAAGCACAAGTGCAAGCCGGAAATCCCCTGCATTACGGACAAGGGAGGTGAGTGTTCCGATATCATCCGGCACGAGTTTCATGCTGCCAACCGGATCGTCGATAAGTATGTCCTGGCCGGCGGATATAATCACGAGGTCTGGCTTATATCGCTGGAGTGCCGGGATAAAAATCTCTGAAAATACATGGTGGTAATCTGTGATTGTCGAGTTTGGCCGGATCGGTGCATTTATTGTGAACCCGGTTCCGTCTCCGGTTCCGGTCTCTTCGATAAATCCTGTGTGCGGGAAGGTATTTCCCTCGTGGATGGAACAGTAAAGCACCCTGTTGTTGTTATAAAAAATCTTCTGCGTGCCATTGCCGTGATGAGTATCCCAGTCAATAATCGCGACACGGTCGACAGACATGAGCGCACTCGCTGCTGCAACCGCCGCATTATTCAGGAGGCAAAATCCCATGGCACAATCAGCTTCGGCATGATGGCCCGGCGGGCGGATCAGGGCAAAACAACTTTCGCCATCAATGGACCGGTTCACAGCATCGATGGCTGATCCCGCTGCATAGGTCGCAACCTCGTAGGAACAGGGGTTGATGTAGGTATTCGGATCCAGGTATCCCGGCACAATCTGGTTATTTTCAAGGTAGCCACCAGTATACATGTATTCATCAAGCATACAGAAATCGACGTGTTTCACACACTGTTTTTCAAGCCAGGTCAGGTAGCCCGGGACATGAACACGCTGCAGGTCTTCAAATGTGGCGGGTACCGGTGCATGAATTTTCAGGTTGTCCGGCAGTTGTGTGAGTATTGAAACCAGCCGGTCGTGACATTCCTTATGTCCCTTACAATCATGATTGGCAAAAATATTCCCGGTGATTGCTGAACATTCCATGGCGGGATCCCTGATGCTCGGATACATACATACTCCTTTTTTTTCAGGGATGAATATTGTGGAATTGACTTCTGCTGCATCTGATCTGCTGGTGGTGTTTTGCGTGACCATTCAGCAAAATAGTAGAATTAAGCCTCTTTTTCCAAACTGACCCTGTTTCACTCTGAAAAAAACCTGCGCGGGGGAATGGGCGGGAACCTGTCCCGTCAGCGGAGTCTTCAGCTGTATTCCCAGTTTACTCTCGTAATGTAATGAAAAGTACTGAAAAAAGTAAAAAAAACAACCGGTTCCGTCATGCATTTTTGTTGATTTTCTGGTTTACGCGGCTGCATTTTGTGCTAGTGCACAGCGCTTTCCGGCGAACAAATCGCAATCTATTAATAACTACGTACAAGAAATTTTGTTTAACCTATACGAGACCCGTATTGATAGTTGCTGGTATAGGTGATTGATTCAGAGGTGTGTAAAAAAATGGTGTTTCATCCTCCGGTAGCAATTACTGCAAAAGCAGGAGATGCCGGTAAGTACAAAGTCGGCCTGCCGGCCTGGAACATGGTCCTGCGTGGATTCATGTCGGGCGCATACATTGCAATGGGCGCAGCCCTTGCAACAGTTTGTTCAACAGGTATTCTGGCCACCGATGCAGCAATGCGCTACGGTACAGCCAGCCCGGGTTTTTCCCAGCTGATTCTTGGTGCCGTGTTCCCTGTCGGTCTTATTATCACCGTCCTTACAGGTGCAGAACTCTTCACTGGTGACGCAATGCTTGCCCCGATGGCAGCATTCATCCACAAGGTAACGTGGATGGAAGTCTTCAACCTGTGGATCTTCGTATATATCGGCAACCTCATCGGTTCGATCGTATTTGCCTACATCTGTGCATACGGTCCGTTTGTCTCGTTCGATGCAGCCGGTGTCGGGACCGTCACAGCATTCGGTTCAAGAGCGATTGCTATAGCCGGAGCCAAGGTCAGTTATGTCGGCCTCATGGGTATGTGGTCTGCATTCCTCAAGGGAATCGCCTTCAACTGGCTTGTCAACCTCGCTATCCTCCTCGGTATCTGTGCGGATGACGCGGTCGGCAAGTTCTTTGGTATCTGGTTCCCGATCATGGCCTTCGTTTCCAGCGGATTCGAACACTGTGTCGCTAACATGTACTTTATCCCCGCAGGTATCATCACGCAGGGATTCGTCACCGACCCGACCAAGATTAATGCCAGTATCAACTGGATTACCATGTGGACTGCAAACATCATCCCGGTCACCATTGGAAACATTGTCGGCGGATTACTCTTTGTTGGCGTCATTTACTGGGTAGCATTCCGGAAAGAGATTGCAGCACTGAAGTAAAATTTTCACCACAATCAAATCTTTTTATAATCCACGGAAATAAGAATAGCAGAATTTCCGTATTCGAAAAACGGAGGATGTAGTTTTCGCATCCTCCCTATTATCGCCTCAGGTCGTGTGGTCCGGTTATCTCTCCACCGGATACACCCGGGGAGCTTTTTGTTTATCGTTTTCTCAATAATAATTTCCTGGTGCCTTGTATGCAGCGTGCTTTTGAATATATACCCGCTGGTGATGCTATTTCCGTTACCCCTCCCCGTGTGCTCGTTCACCGCAGATCCCCCGGCTATCCCGGAACATAATCGCAGCACTGAAGTAGATTAACGGCGAACAATCCACTGATGAAGATCGGAAATGTCGATGTGAAGGTTTCGATCGTCGCAATCGCGGTGTTTGTTGTCTTCACAATTCTGTTACTTATTGCATCTGTTTTCAATCCGGATGTCAGGTCAAATCTCATCCTCCTCATCCCGTGCCTGTTCATGCTGCTGGTCATACCTACAGCGCTTAATTATATGAGCCGCAGCCAGTATGCAGAAATTACTCCTGTCTACGAGGCAGAAGCAAAGACGGTACGGGTGAAACTGGTCAATGAGAACATGATTGGGAAACCGGTGCGGATACAGGGTGTGCTTGAACGGGTATACTTCCAGTTCCTGAACCGCCCCCAGTATCTTGTTGCTGACCGGTCGGGCGCGATCTCGGTCAAGATGTTTACCAGTCCGGATGAGGATGTAAAGGTGGACGATGTTGTTGAGGTTCTTGGCCAGGTAATCCGACGATATATCATTGTCGGAGAACCGGTCATAAACTGCGTTTCTATCAGGAAAATAAAATAATTTTCAATGGCAGGCACGATTCTTTTGTCAGGTTATGGAACACAACCGTGTGAAGTTTTATCGTTAATCCGGCACGTGGTGGCCTGCAGTACATGGTGATTCAGATGTCTGATGAAAAAACACATCCCCCTCTCCAAAAATTCAATCGCCCGCTTCTCTTACTGAATCTGGCAGTACCGGGATTCTCGCTCGGCGGAGCATTGCTTGCCATTATTTTTTCCCGCGAAGGCAGCTTGATAGATGTCCGGATATTTGCCATCGGGTGTGTCATTGGATCCTTAATCCTCGCGTACCTGGCATGGATCCGTCCCCAGAAAGATATTGTCGCCCTTTCAACTCCGATTTATTCGTTCCTCTTCTTCGTGGCACCTTCAGATGTTTCTGTCACCATTTTCCTTGAACTGCTCTATGCGGTCAGCCTTACCATACTCCTTATCCGGCTGAACCTCCGGTTCGGTGAAGCCCCGGAATCCGGCAGGTCCGGTGAAACCGTCCTCAAAGATCCCCTGAAAAGCTATTGTGAAACCGTGCGCGGGAATGGCGGTGAAATAAGTCACGAGGTGGCGCACTTTGCAGCAGTTGTATTTGCCCGCTTTGCCCAGGGTGAATACCTGGCCGCAGTCAGTGTTGCGGATGCGGCGACAGCTGATATCGAAGGTAACTCCACGTTCCCTGCTCTGAAAACCGCATTTTGTATTGTTCGGGAACATGCCATTCTCCTTGAAGAATCCGCGGGACAGCCGGATGCGTTTTTAGAATTTTCAACACCCGATGCAGGCGCGCTGGCAAAACCGCTTCCCCCGCAGAATAAGATCAATGACCGTTTTGAGGTTTCCCTGGAAAATGCTCTGCTCCTTCTCTTTGCTGCAGCCTGGAACGGATCTGAAAAAGATCGTCTTCTTCTCCTGAACGGCCAGAGTTTTGCCCAAAAACTCATGCAATAAAATAGTCCCTGCTTTTTCCCCCGGTTCCTTTCATGATACGTTGGTTTTCAGACGGTTCGATGAAAGATACCGGGTATGCAAAAGTCATGAGGATAGCAACAGGCAACATGAACGGTATACATATGTGGCCCGTACTGGGGGGGAATATTCAATAGGGGAGTGCACGTGGCCCGGGTCTTTCCCGTGAGGGAGGGAAAGGATCAGTGGTGCCCGGGAGAGTTTCCCTGCACTCCGTGTATCGATGAAACGGGAAAGGGGTTTTCCTGGTTTTGGGTGATATGTGATTCAGAGGTGTGTATATCATCCATGGAATTGACAGGAGCTGACCCCAGTGTTTGACCAGTATGCTGTGCATTAGTGCACAAACACAATGCACAATACATATTTATACCGATCTCCTATTTAGGCATTAGGATCGAATCTTAGTGAGAAGCACTAGTGCCTACCACGACCCGGTCTCTTTCGGGTCCGGTTTGGGATACTGATCCCGGGGAACGAGTCCATGGAACACGATACGCCTGATGAAGCAACCCGGATACGCACCGTCCTCAAGGAAAATCCCCTGGGCCTCTCCATCAAGGAGGTTGCCGCAAAGGTAGGCATGAGCCGCAACTCGGTTGCCAAGTATCTCGAAGTCATGACCGCAACCGGCCAGCTGGAACTCCGGCACGTTGGCAACGCAAAGCTCTACACCCTCTCGCAGCGGGTACCGGTCACGAATATCATCAACTATGCAAAGGAACTCATCATCGTGCTTGACCGCTCGCTCCAGATCGTCGAGGCAAGCGACTCATTCTGCGCATTTGCCGGTGTGCCCCGCGAAGCGGTTCTGCATACCCGCCTGTCCGCCCCCCCGGCGTCGCTCCTTACCCCCTCCGAAGAGAGCACCCTGTCCTCGCTCCTGAACGGGGGCTCCGTCTGGAAAAAAGAGATCCGGCTCATCCGCGGCGCGAGTGAGATCTACCTTGACGGGCGTTTCATCCCGACCGCGCTCCAGAACGGGGAGCCCGGCATCACGCTGATCCTCGAGGACATATCCGAACGGCGCCGGGCAGAACGGGCAATGCAGGAGCGGGACCGCCTTCTCCACACCATCTTCCAGATCCCGACGCTGCCCCGGTTTTTCATTGACCAGAACCACAAGGTCGTGTACTGGGACCGTGCCCTTGAGATCATGACCGGGATAAAAAGTGAGGAGGTGATCGGCACAAACCAGCACTGGAAGGTGTTTTATGCAACAGAAAGACCCTGTCTTGCCGATCTCCTTGTCGATGGCGACACCGCCCGGCTCAAAGCCGCGTACCCGGGGATCATCCACCGCACCGGGGCCGGCGACGGGGAGTATGAATGCACGGAGTTTTTCCCGGGAAAACAGGGTAGCGGGAAGTGGCTGCGCATCACGGTTTCCGTAATCCGGGACTCCGCGGGTCACGTCACCGGCGTGATGGAAACCCTGGAAGATGTGACGGACCAGAAAAACCGCGAATTTGTCATCGAGCCGTAAGGGAAAAACGGTCTTTTTTTCGGAAAGGAAAAAGCCGGCTTCCGGTTCAGTCGCGGCACCCAGTGCCCCTCTCTCCCGTTGTCCCGCCACCTGCATCGCGATGATTTCTCTTAAAAAAAAGCCTGCAGGCCCGGCTCTTCCGGGTTTTACTGTGTACCGGCTGCGCCGGTCGCGTTCTCTTCTCGTGGAACAAGGCCACCCGGTTCACGGCGCATCGGTGCAACCTTGATGCTGTCAAGGTCTCCCATCACAAACCCGAACCGGTCCTGGATTGATTGGGGGAGTTCAGATTCCGGGATAAGCCGGAAGCCGAGGCTCCCGTAGAAGTTGATAAGCTCCGTCTTTGAGTGCATGTACAGGGTTTCGTTCCTGCCGCACTCCTCGATTAAGAGAACCATCACGGACCGGGCAAACCCCTTGAGCCGGTACTCATCCAGGACATAGACTGCATCCACTTCCAGGCCGTCCTCGTGCCGGGAGCACCGGGCCACCCCGATGATCCGGGTACCGGTGAAGACTGCAAAGAGCCGGTCATTCTTCCGGTCCGCCTTCTGCTGGTGGTAGTGGATCCAGAGTTCCTTCTCGGCCCGGACCATTTCCGCGGGGGTGAGTTCCCGGACTTCGACAGCCTCGATGATGGTGCCGGGCTGCGTCCCGGAACCTTCGGAGAAGATGAACTTCCCGATCGATTTGAGCAGTTCCGGACGGAACGCGACAAACTCCCCGCTCTCTTCCCCGGCAAGGGAGCAGAGGGTCAGGAGGGTTAAGTCTTCATTATACCGGCCGGATTCTGCCGGTGCAGAGATGGTTGGCATAGTGGGTAATCCGGGCAATCCTGCCCATTGTTCTGTACATGTATTCCCTGATGCACCATAAGTCTGGTGCTCCGTCATACCGCCGCCGATCAATAACGAAAGATATTTTCCTTCCCGCCCCAAGGATCAGTATATCATAGGCCGGCCCCGCCGGGTTATGTACACTGTCAGAGGTGTGTGGCATTGATCGATAAGCTCTTACTAGGGAACCTCAGGTTCAGGGAGACGGATTTCACTCCCAACATTGACTACTACCGGGACCTGGCGGGAAGCCAGCACCCGTCCACGCTCTGGATCGGCTGCTCGGACTCGCGCCTGCAGACCGGGCATATCACCCAGGCCCGGGCCGGTGAACTGTTTATCCAGCGCAATATCGGCAACATCGTGCCGGTCCATGACTGGAACTTTGCAACGGTGCTCGAATACGCGGTTGTCCACCTCAAGGTAAAAGATGTGGTCATCTGCGGGCACTCGAACTGCGGGGCAATACGGGCCCTTGACAAGGAGAGTTCAGATGCGTATATTCCGCTCTGGCTCAACAATGCACGGGACGCAATGACCCGTATTGACGCAAAGATCAAACCCCCCGAGACGGTCCTGGAGAAGGAAGAACGGTACAAACTCATCGAGCTGGAGAACGTCCGGCTCCAGATCGAGCACCTGCTCACCTATCCGCTCCTGAAAAAGGCCGTGGATGAGAAGCGGGTGGAGGTCCACGGACTGTATTATGACCTGGGCACTGGTGTACTGTCCCGGGTCGCATAACCCTTTTTTCTTATTCACCACGGTTTTTGACCGGATCGTTCCAGAACAGCACGCCCATGATCACCAGGGCTACGAGGAATACCGCAGGGCTTCCGGATATTTTCAGTGCTGCAAGGCCGATACCCGCGAGCGCGAGGACCGGGAAGACCAGTGCCCAGGAAATTTCGCGGCGGATAGAGGCCGGCCCCATGGATGCCTGGAGCAATGCAGGGTGGTCCCGCAGGTACACCCACTGGACGAACGCAATCATGCCGATGATGAGGATGTTGAGCTCAAAGAGCATTGCACCGAAGGTATCGAATGGGTAGTCGCCGGCAATGTCGGTGGTGAAGGGGATGAGGCAGACAAAAGCGAGGCTTGCGATATTGAGGAGCAGCAGCGGCCGGTCGAGATGCGTGAGGTGCCGGAACCGCTGGTGTTCGAAATACCAGAAGGTTGCAAGGATGATGAAGGCAATGAAATAATGCAAAAGGTCCGGCAGGACATTGGTCATGATGGAATAGACCGGTGCGCTGGCATTGCCCTGGGTGTACTTCGGGGGGACGCTGATCGTGGTGACCAGGAGTGTCATGGAGAATGCATAGATGGCATCAATGACATTGCCGATCCGCTCTTTCTGGATGATGTGGGGGGGCAGGGGTTCAGGAGACAATGTACGCCTCGTATGCGGGAAGATTGTCCCGCATCGGTAAAAACTGTTGCCGGTGACGCGTGGATGCTGCCTGCGATGCACAACTCTTAACACCCGTCCTGTTCAATATCGCTTATGGAAAAAATCCCCCGGTTATTGGCGATGACGGTCCTTTTCCTGCTCCTCGTGTGCGGGGCAGCTGCATCCGCTGCCACCGGCACGATTGGGATCACCGTTTTCCCGGGTGGGGGCACGGTATGTCTTGACACCGACTGCAAGGGAGCCCCGTCTTCCCCTGGTGAGCCGGCAACGATAACGTTCTCGGGTGTTGAAGCGGGCTGTTACCACACGCTGACCGTTTACGACACGGAGGGTTACGAGCCGTATTCAGGGCAGGTGTTCCTTGATATTTCCGGAACATCCCTGGCCCGCGAGGTTCGTCTTAAATCGCGTCCCGCCGTGATTCAGGAGACGGGTATGCTGCGGGTCCACATTTCCCCGGATGGCGGGAAGGCCTGCCTTGACCGGATGTGCGAGCTGAGCTCGGGTGACGGGACCGGCAGCTGGAGTGTTGATTTCATTGATGTCACGGCAAACACGCCCCATACCCTGACCCTCGCCAGCAACGGGTACCGGACCTACACAGAAGAGGTCCGCGTGCTGCCGGGCAAGACCACGGAACTCGCGGTCACGTTAGAAAAGCTCCCCCCGGGAAGCACCCCGGATACCACGACCGCCCCGGTGCTTACAACCCAGCCCCGGCCAACCCCGGTCCCCCTGCCCGGCTGGATTGTGGCGATCGCTCTTGCGATCTGCGGGGCAGGAGTCCTGGTGCTGCGAAGGCACCGGTAATTTTTTTTGCTGCGTGGAGAGAATTCTGCTGCGCAGCCCGACGCACTTTTTTTTAACGGAATTTCCAGAGGATCCTGGAACGTTTTGGGATCGATCCCTGATGTGATATTCCTGCGCTCCGGTCGCCCCTCATTGTTACCCCCGTGCAGAAAAGGAGATGCTAATCAAACCCGGTTGAAAGCCCTTTCCGGGGGTCCGGTTTCTTCTCCGCATTGAGCCTCCCGATATAGTCCTCGTACCGGTGGATCCGGGTGCTGACGGGAAATGGTGTCCCGATCGTGGAGATGATCGCCTCGCCCTGGTCCAGGGTCTGGATCTCGATCTCCATGCGGGAGAGATCCTGCTTTGCGCTGCCCATGATGATCTCCCTGTCGCCGCGGTCGCCAAGGCCCATCACGACAAACGTGTTGATCTGGGCAAGGACCTTGGGGTCAACATTCTTGGGCTGCTGGGTGATGACGCACAGCCCGACCCCGAACTTGCGCCCTTCCATGGCGCATTCCCGGAAGATCTGGGTGGAGGAGCCGCCCG
>JAAZNH010000018.1 GCA_012798365.1 Methanomicrobiales archaeon
CAACAGTTGCTGCGTACTCGCGGAGACGGAGCGAGAGCTCGGTCTCGGGTGCGCCGCCACCGGCTACAACCTTCTTGTCCTCGACAACGACACCGACAACGCGGAGTGCGTCGTGGATTGCACGCTCGAGCTCGTCAACAACGTGGTCCGTGCCACCCTTGACGATAATGGAGACTGCCTTGGGGTTCTTGCACTGCTCGACAAAGGTCATCTCTTCGCCGCCGACCTTGCGTTCCTCGACAAGGCCTGCCTTTCCGAGCTCTTCCTTGCCGATGGCGTCGATGGAGGAGACGAGGCTTGCGCCGGTTGCCCGGGCGAGTTTCTCCATGTCGCTCTTCTTGACACGGCGGGTTGCAAAGATGCCGGCCTTTGCCAGGTAGTGCTGTGCGATGTCGTCAATACCCTTCTGGCAGAAGAGGACGTTTGCACCGCTCTTGACAATCTTGTCAACAATGCCCTTGACCATCCGCTCTTCCTCGTCGAGGAATGCCTGAAGCTGGTCGGGGGAGGTGATGTTGATCTCGGCGTCGACTTCGGTCTTCTTGAACTCGACTGCTGCGTTCAGCAGGAGGATCTTGGCGCCGGTAACCTTCCTGGGCATCGAGGGGTGGACACGTTCCTTGTCGATGAGTACGCCCTCAACGATCTCGGAGTCCTCGATTGAGCCGCCGGTCTTCTTCTCGACCTTGATGTTCTCGATGTCGACCTTGCCGTCGTCATCAGTGACCATGACAACTGCCCGGACAACGAGGTCGCAGAGCTTGTCCTTGCTTGCCTCTGCGCCCTTGCCGGTCATGGCGGTGCCGGCGATGTTCTTTAAGAGTGCCTTGTCGGTTGCCTTGAGATCGAAGGCGATGTCCTTTAAGAACTCCTGGGCCTTCTCGGCGGCCTGGCGGTACCCGTGGGCGATAACGGTCGGGTGGACGTCCTGCTCGAGGAGGTCTTCTGCCTTCTTGAGAAGTTCCCCGGCAATGACGACGGCTGAGGTGGTTCCGTCACCGACTTCGTCATCCTGGGTCTTGGCGACCTCGACCATCATCTTTGCGGCCGGGTGCTCGATGTCCATTTCCTTAAGGATGGTGACACCGTCATTGGTGATGACTACATCGCCGATAGTGTCGACGAGCATCTTGTCCATACCTTTGGGACCGAGGGTGGTCCTGACTGCACTTGCCACTGCCTTTGCGGCGGTGATGTTCATACCCTGGGCGTCGCGGCCGCGGGTACGGGTGCTGCCTTCCTTGAGAATTAAAATCTGCTGTCCTCCAAGTTGCTGTGACATTAAAAATCACCACTTTTAGCACTAAAATTGGTTTGTGGTTCTATATAAAATTTTGTAAAAACTTACTCACCCAGCAGGTCGAGGAGCTCGAATCCGTCCTCGATTTTGTGAAGGCGCTTCTCGCTGATCACCAGCGTCCGGCCGATCTTCTTTTCCCTGGAGGAATCGGTCAACACGCACATGGCATGTTTCTTTGCAATCTGCGAGAGGTTCCCGATGAGGGCAGCCCGCTTCACCACTTTCTGGGACGGCCCGTACCCGGTCAGGATCGTGTGCTTGTCAAACGTGAGCAGGGCCTGGAACGGGGCCCCGTGGAGCGTGTGGAGGCGGACGCCGATCTGCTCAAGAAACTCCATCGGGCTCTGGGGGTGGACCCCGGTCTCTTTCTTCTCGCCATCCATTGCCCGGGGGGGTTCATGGCGGACCAGGTCGATGGACTCGACGACACCGGTATCGAAGAACTCCTCGATCCGGATCGCGACATCGAGCGTTGTGCCCATGCCGCTTTCGTACTTGCTGATCGTCCGGCGCGAAACCCCGAGCACGCTGCCGAGATCGCCAAGGGACATGTTGCGCTTCTCCCGCAGTTCGCGTAAAACGTCACCGTTGATATTCACGTACAGCCCGCCGGGCGAGGCATAGACAAGCGGGGGGATCTTTTCGACAAAATAATCATAGAGCGTTGAGGGGCTGATGGCATAGATCCCGTACCGGACATAGACGGCCCCCCGCTCCAGCTCCGCATCCCGCGCCCGCTCCCCGACAATCAGTGGAACGCCGCCGAGAAGCCGCGAGATCAGTTCGATGTCAAACGCCACCTCTTCGCTTACGGAATCGATATGCGAGACTACCTTGATGACCAGCAGCGTCCCGTCGTCGCGTGCGATGAGGTCAAAACTCCGCGGGCGCAGGGTGAACCGCTCGGAAACCTCAAAGCCTGCTGTTATCATCACGCTGATGACGAGCTGGAGCTGGCGGTCCTGGGACATTGTGGATACAAATGGATTAAGCGCTCCAATAATATTAATATAGACATGCTGATCGGGATTGATGACACGGATTCGCCACAGGGGATGTGCACCACCTACCTGGGGGCACTGCTGGCCCGCAGCCTCATCCGCGATCACATGCAGGTGCGGGAGGCCCGGCTTGTCCGGCTCAACCCCAACGTCACTTGGAAGACCCGGGGCAATGCCGCGGTCATGCTCGACGTGCAGGGCGACCCTGCCCGGGCGTATACCCGGGCCTGCGACCTTGTCGATGAACTCGCCGACAAATCCTGTGAAAACACCAATCCCGGGGTTGTGGTGACCGAGCGGAAGATCAGCCCGGATTTTTACTATAAGGCTGTCACGGATTTCTGCACCATTGATGAGGCCGTGGCGCTGCTCACGGGCGCCGGTGCCCGGTTCAAGGGCTGGAAGAACCGGCGCGGGCTCATTGGCGCAACGGCAGCGGTTGCAAGCGATTTTGCCGACCGTACCTCCGAGATCCTCGTGTACCGGCAGCCGGGCCGGTTCGGTACTCCCCGCCTGGTGAACCGCGACAGCCTGTTTGCGGCGGAAAAGGCAACCTTTCCCCATACCTGGGACACGGTAGACACCGCAAACGATGTCGTGGTCTGTGTCCCCCATACGCCGGATCCGGTCCTGTTCGGGATACGGGGAGAGAACCCCCGCTGGGTGATGACTGCCCGGCAGATGATCCGATCAGAGCCGCCCGGGATCGAGCAGATATGGGTCACCAACCAGGGAACCGATGCCCACCTGCTGCCGGGGACCGCCGGGCACCTTGAGGAGCTCCGGTCGTATTATGTACCGGGCACCCTGACCTCGGCTCCCGTGACAAGGACCGGGGGCCACGTAGCGTTTGTCATGAAAGACGGGGCATTTCCCGTCCGCTGCATGGCATATGAACCCACCAAGACCTTCCGCCACGTCATCCGCCAGCTCATTCCGGGTGACCAGGTGATTGCCGTGGGGAGCTTCAAGAAAGGCAGCATCAACTTAGAGAAAATCTGTATTGTCGCGCTTGCACCGGACAGGATTGTCCGGCCCCCGGTCTGCCCGGCCTGCAACAAGCGTATGACAAGCAACGGTAAAGGCAAAGGATACAAGTGCAAAAAATGCGATGCCCGGGCCACGGAACCGTTGGTGGAGATCCTTCCAAGAACCCTCCGGCCGGGCTGGTACGAGGTCCCGCCTACCGCACGAAGACACCTGGCCCGGCCGCTCTGCCGGGGAGAGCCGGACTTTTCGTGAGCGGGGAAATACGGGGTTTTCCCGGGAGCCATCGCCAGACGCTTCCGGGAATGACGCGCCGGCAGGGCATACAGCGTCATAAGGATAACCGTATCTAGTAGTAATCCCGATAATCCTTTTACCAGTATACACTACGTAATATACAGTACGTAAGGATCAGCCCCATGATCACGATCCTCTATGTTGACGATGAACCGGCACTCCTTGAACTCGGGAAGATCTTCCTTGAACAGGACGGGGAATTCGTTGTCAGCACCTGCACCTCGGCCCCGGAGGCCCTCTCTCTCCTGAATACAACACGGTATGATGCCATCATCTCGGATTACCAGATGCCGGAGATGGACGGCATCTCGTTTATCAGGGCCCTCCGGGCCCGTGGCGATACAACCCCGTTCATCATCTTCACCGGCCGCGGCCGCGAGGAAGTGGTCATCCAGGCCCTCAACGAAGGCGCGGATTTCTATCTCCAGAAAGGCGGGGATTCCAATGCCCAGTTCGCGGAACTCTCCCACAAGATCCGGCATGCCGTCTCCCGTAAACTGGCAGTCCGGAGTCTGCAGAAGAGCGAGCAGGACTACCGGCACCTCATCACGCATGCCAATGAGGCGATCTATGTTGTCCAGGACGACATGCTCAAAATGGTGAACCCGGCCCTTGAAGAGATGACCGGTTACACCCATGATGAACTCCTGAACCTGCCCTTTACCACCTTTATCCATCCCGACGACCGGGACTTTGTCGCGGACCGGTACCGGCGCCGCGTCCAGGGGGAGACACTGCCGAACCGGTACAATTTCCGGCTGTACCGGAAGGACAGGACCGCCCGCTGGGTCGAACTCAGTGTTGTCGTGATATCCTGGGATGAACGGCCGGCCGTGCTGGTCTTTTTAACCGATATCCATGAGCGCAAACTGACCGAAGACGCCCTCATCGAGCGGGAGGAGCGGTACCGCCAGTTCTTCCGGACCACCCTTGACTGCGTCTTCATCACCACCCCGGAAGGCGCCTGGATCGATTTCAACGATGCCCTTGTCGCGATGTTCGGGTACAGCAGCCGCGAGGAGATCCGCCAGGTGCCGGTTGCTTCCATCTATGCAAGGCCCGACGAGCGGGAAGGGTTCCTTGATGAGGTGGTCCGGGCCGGGTATGTCCGGGAGCGGGTCCTCCTCTTCCGGAAAAAAGACGGCACGGTCTTTGATGCCCTGATTACGATTGTCCCCCTGAAGAACCCGGACGGATCGATCAAGGCATTCATCGGCACATTCCGCGATGTCACCGAGAAGAAACGGATCGAAGAGGCCCTGAGAACCAGCGAGGAGCGGTACCGGATCTTCTTCAAAACCATCCGGGACAGCGTCTTTATCACCACCCCTGCCGGAGACTGGATCGACTTCAATGATGCCCTTGTCGAGACGCTGGGCTTTTCCTCGCGGGAGGAGGTCTGGAAGGCCCCGGTTTCATCGGTCTATGCAAACCCGGCCGAGCGGGACGCATTCCTCCGGCGCGTTTCAGTAGAGGGATATGTGAGGGAATATCCCCTGTTGTTCCGCAAGCAGGACGGCACCGTTTTTGACGCCCTCATCACCATTGTCCCGATAAAAAATGAAGACGGAACGGTCAGGGCATTCTCCGGTACCGTCCGGGACATTTCAGCCCAGAAGCGCGTCGAGCGGGCCCTCATCGAGAGGGAGAAACAGTACCGCACCATCTTCGAGACCTTTGAAGACCTCTATTACCAGACCGATGCAGAAGGTCGCATCACCATTCTCTCACCATCCCTCAACCGCCTGACCGGATGGACCGCAGAAGAACTCATGGGAAAACCGGCAACCGCACTCTATGTTGATCCTGGTAAGCGGGAGGTCCTTCTCGGAGAACTGAACCGGAACGGGTCCGTGAGGGACTATGAACTGCTCCTCCGGAAGCGTGACGGCACGCATACCCCGGCATCGCTCTCCGCAACGGTCCTCTATGACGATGACAACAAGCCTGCCGGCGTAGCCGGGATCCTGAGGGATATCACCGGACGAAAGCAGGCTGAGGAGAGCCTGCGCGAGAGCGAACGTAAGTTCCGGTCCCTGGTCGAGTATAGCCTTGAACCAATCCTTATCCTTGACTATAATTTCTGTATCCTCTTTCTCAACAGTGCCGCAGCACGCATGATTGAACCGGGCGATCCGGCCCAGGTTATTGGCCGGAATGTGCTGCAGTTCATTGCCCCGCAATCCCGTGATGATGCACTGCGGGACTTTGCCGAGGTCCGGGGAGGTCGTGATGCATTCCTCACCCGGTACTTCATCACACCATCACGGGACCGGACGCTCTACGTGGAATGTATCGGCAAGATCATCACGTTTGAGGAGAGACCGGCGGTCCTCATCTCGCTGCGGGATATATCCGATAAACAGCAGGCCGAGAACGCACTCCGTGAAAGCGAGGAGAAATTCCGGACCCTTGTCGAGTTCTCGCTCGAGACGGTCTTAGTCCTTGACCTTGAGGGGAAGATCCTCTTTGCCAACACGGCAGCTGCCCGGACCCTTGAGGCAGATGAACAGGAGAGCCTGATTGGCAGAAATGTCTTTGAATTCATTGCACCTGAGTCGCAGCAGGACGTGATCCATGACTTTTCTGAGGTGGCACGGGGCCATGATTCGTTCATTGCCCATTACCAGGTCATTTCCGCAAAAGGCAACCGGATCCAGATCGAGAGTATCGGCAAGATCATCACCTACGAGGGCAGGACGGCTGATTTGGTCTCCATCCGGGATGTTACCGAGCAGAAACGCGCTGAACATGAACTCCGGCAGAGCGAGGAGACGCACCGCATCCTCCTTGACCAGTCCACCGATCCCATCTTTGCATTTTACCCAGACGGGACGTACCGCTACGTGAACCGGGCCTTCGCGGACGGGGTAGGAAAAACCGTTGATGAGATCACCGGCAGGAAGATCTGGGATGTTTTTGAGAAGGAAGAGGCCGACAAACGTTTCGCTGCCCTGCACTCGGTCTTCTCCACCGGTGAGGGGAAGGAGATCGAGGTGCGGGTGCCCCGGCCGGAGGGTGACCGGTACTACGTGACCACGATCGTTCCCATCCGGGATGGCGCGGGAACGGTTGTCTCGGCGATTTGTTCCTCAAAGGATATCACCGCCAGAAAGCGCGTGGAAGATGCACTGCGGGAGAGCGAAAGCCGGTTCCGGAGCCTTGCCGAGTCCCTGCAGGACGTTGTGATACGGGTCGACCGCACCTACCGGCACCTGTATACTAACCCTGCCATCGAACAACAGACCGGTTTTACTCCGGAACAGCTTTTGAAAAAGAGTCTCCGGGAAGTCGGGTTCCCGGCGGATCTGTCCTCGCGTATCGAGGCCATGATTGACGAGGTTTTCTCGTTTGGAAAACGCGTGCGTACCGAACTCCTGCTGCCCAACAGCCGCTGGATCGATGTCATCGCAGTCCCGGAATATGATCTCAGCAGCGAGATCGTCTGCGTGATTATCACCGGCCGGGATATCACGGAGCGCAAGCGTACCGAACACCTGCTTGCCGACCGGCTCCTCTTCCAGCAGGTGCTCATCGACACCATCCCCTACCCGATATTCATCAAGGACGCCGGGGCCCGGTTCGTGGGATGCAATACCGCGTACGAGCGCGTGTTTGGCACCACCCGCGAGTACATGATCGGAAAAACGGTCCTTGACCTCGAATACCTGCCCCTGGTGGAGCGGGAGCGGTTCCAGGCAGAGGACATGCAGGTCATTCGGGAAGCCGGCCGAAAAAGCTACGAACTGCCCATCGACTACGCTGACGGGCAGACACACATGACCCTGTACTCGGTTGACGGGTTCCTGCTCTCGGACGGAAAACCCGGCGGGCTCATCGGCATGCTGGTTGACATCAGCGACCGGACCCGGATGGAAACGGCACTCAAGCTGGCAAACCAGAAACTGAGCCTGCTCTCCGGCATAACAAGGCATGACATCAACAACCAGATCTCCATTTTGACCGGCTATCTCTCCCTGCTTGTTGCAAAAAAGACACCGGCGCCGCCGGAAGAGTACCTGCAGAAGATCGCCACCTCGGTCCAGCGGATCTCTGCCATGATCCAGTTCACGAAAGATTACGAGGAGATCGGGATCAGTCTTCCTGCATGGCAGGACCTCCGGGCCCTTGTCGATACCGCCACCCGCCAGGTATCGACCGGATCCATCATGGTGAAAAACGAGATCCCGCCGGGCCTGTCACTCTTCACCGATCCCCTCATCTCCCGGGTCTTTTTCAACCTGGTGGACAACGCCGTCCGCTACGGGGGCAGGATCACGACCATCCGGTTCTTTGTCAAAGACACCGGGTCGGCGCAGCTGATCGTCTGTGAGGATGATGGGGAGGGAATCAGCGCCCGCGAGAAGGAGCGGATCTTTGACCGCGGTTACGGCAAGAACACCGGTCTTGGCCTTTCCCTCTCGCGGGAGATCCTTGCCATCACGGGCATCACGATCCGGGAGAACGGCACCCCCGGGTCCGGAGCCCGGTTTGAGATCACGGTTCCCCGCGATGCCATCCGGGAATCCTCCGGGCCGCAGCCGGCTCACCGGACTCCCCCGCCAGCGAACGGGCCATGAACCTTCCAGGGTGCCGAAGTTTTTCGGACCATGGTTCCCCTGCCACCCAAAACGATGCCCGTACTGCTGCAGGTCAGGACGGCCCCCGTCGGATGGATTTGTTTATATGATCCGGTGCGAATCACACTAGTTAGAACCTTCCGATGATCTCCGTCCTTTATATCGACGACGAACCCTCCCTCCTGGAAATTGCCCGCATCTTCTTAGAGGAGACCGGGGATTTTACCGTCACTACCATGACATCGGCTGAAGAGGCGCTCGCTTCGGGTGCGGCCCGGTCCTGCGATGCCATCATCTCCGATTACCAGATGGGGGGCATGGACGGGATTGCGTTTTTACAGGCAGTGCGACAGGAGCACCCGGACGTCCCGTTCATCCTCTTCACCGGCCGGGGCAGGGAAGCCGTTGTTATCGAAGCCCTCAACAACGGGGCGGATTTTTACCTCCAGAAAGGCGGGGACCCGCAGGCCCAGTTCGCCGAGCTGGAGAACAAGGTCCGGTATGCAGTGGCCCGCCGGCGGGCTGAACAGGAGTTGTCTGCAAGCGAGGAGCG
>JAAZNH010000152.1 GCA_012798365.1 Methanomicrobiales archaeon
ATCGACTCGATTGCTCCGGTAATCCTGCCTTCATGATCGAGCAGGGGCGTGGCGACAAGCGAAAGGGGGATTGCTTTCTCGCTCCCGGGGGGTTTCACGACTGCCTGGGCAGTCACCGACCGCCCCTCCCACCGGATATCAGAGTAATTCATTCGCGCAGCATCCTTATCCGGGTTCAATACCAGGTCGATAAGGATAGGCCGGCGTTTTCCATACATCCAGATACTGTATTCATAATCCCCTTTGCCGATAATGTCCATTCCCTTCACGCCACTGATATCCTCAAGGGCCCGGTTCCACGCTATCACCCTGCCATCTTTTTCAATGACAAACGTGGGGTCGGGAAGGAAACTGATGATGTCCATGAAGAGCTGCCGGGATTCAAGGAACGCGGCCTCTATCCGTTTGCGATCCGTGATATCCTGTCCCTGGGCAATAGTCGAAATAACCGTTTTCCCGTCATCCGCGTACAGGGTTGCGGAATTCCAGAGCACAGTCCTTACTTCCCCGGATATATGGAAAACCGGGATCTCCACGGACTCCCAGCGTATGCCCGCGAGGGTGATCTGGATCTGGTCCATGGCTGCAAGCTGGCTTTCTTCAGGGAAGAGGATGGAGAGATGCTCTCCAAGGACATCTTTCTCGCTCCTTCCGGTAAGGCGCTCGAAAGCATGGTTGAACCGCGTGATCCGGAACTCCGGGTCCCAGACGATAATCGGGGCATTGGCGTAATCAAAAAGGCTTGTTAAGTAATCGTTGGTCTCTTTAAGAGCCAGGTCTGCCTGTTTGCTTGCGGTGATATCAATAACCACACCGGTCAGCGTTGCCGGAGATCCATCGGCATGGCGCCGGGTAATACCGCCGACATCCCGGAACCAGAGGTACTCCCCTGATGAGGCCTGGATCCGGTAATCCCCCTGGTATCGCACAGCGATTCCTTCAAGATGATCGCGCATTGCCTGCATTGTGGGTTCGAGATCGTCAGGATGTAACAGTGCAGTAAAATCCCGGTAGTGCCGGAACTTTTCCGGAGAATAGCCAAGCATGGTTGCCTTGCGCTCGTCAAACCGTACGGCTCCCGAGGGCATGTCCATCTCCCACCATGCGAGTTTGCCAATCTCCATGGCGGTATCCAGCCGGTATTCCGTTGCCTTCCTCAACTCTTCTGCAAGCTTCCTGCGGGTGACATCGAGAACTATTCCCTCGTAATGAGTGATCTTCCCTGTTGCGTCGCGGCGGATGTGGGTGTAGTCCTCCACCCAGAACAGATCATGGTTCTTCCCGAAGATCCGGTATTCCTGGATGTAGTCATCGATGGCGTGGCTGCTGTTGTATTCCACTTCCGAGCCTACGCGACCGAGATCATCAGGATGAATGATGGAGGAGAACAGGACCCTGCCGGAGAGAAAATCATCCTGCGTATAGCCAAACTGGGAGATGTTCTCGCTCACGGTTACCACCGGCCAGTTCTCCTCTGCTTTCCAGAGGAATGCAACCGCAGGGCTGGTGTTGATAATGCGCAGCTGTTCTTCCTGGACTCTGAGCAGGTGCTGGATGCGGTCCTGGCTTTCCTTCCTCTCAGTAACATCCTCAAACACCGCAACAAAATATCCCTTCTCCGGGCAGAACGCGGAAACTTTCAGCCACGATTTAAGCGGTTTGAAATCGATCTCGAATGTTTCAGAAGCTCCCGTTGATGCCACACGCCCGTACATGGTAAAAATCTCCGGGGCCAGGTTGAGGATATCCGGTATGACCTCACGGACGCGTTTACCTTCGACATCTTTCAGGCCGGTCAGTCGCTCAAACGCCCGGTTCACAGAAAGATATACCCAGTCCGCGGGTGCGCCCTGCTCGTCATAGATCAAGCGGCAATAGGCGAACCCTTCAAGCATATTCTCAAAGAGCGTCCGGTATTTTGCCTCGCTCTCCCGCAATGCCAGTTCCACCCGTTTCCGTTCGGTAATATCAATGAGGAGGAGGAGCACGGCAGGATGGTTCCGGTACTGGATGGGTGCCGCCTTGACCGTCACTGACCGTCGCGGCCCACTCTTTGAGATAAGCTCAATCTCGTACGATGCATCGTCACCAGCGAGGCGGGAGGCCAGTTTCGAGCGTGCCAGATCGCGGTACTCTGCAGCAACATAGGTGATGATAGACGTCCCGGCGACTGCTTCTGCATCGTACCCGAGAGCCCTTGCTGAAGCCGGGTTCACATAGAGTATCCTGCCATCCTCACCATAGACGCAGAGATATTCCGGCAGGTTCTCCACAAGGCTCCGGTTGAACAACTCGCTTTCCTGGAGTGCATCTTCCATGCGTTTACGCTCGGTAATATCGAGGAAGGATCCGATCAGCCCGCCAAGCGTGCCGTCTTTGTTGAAGAACGGGGCCTTGTAAAAGATGACATCGTGACGGGAGCCGTCCGCATACCGGACCTGGGTCTCGTACCGCTGGGGAACCGGGTTGTCAAAGAGCTGCTGGTCGGCAGCAGCATACTGGTCGGCAAGGTCTTTTGGGGAAATATCATAGACGGTCTTTCCTGCGAGGTCTTCCCGTTTTATCCCGATATACTCTTCAAACGGGGGATTGCAGCCAAGGTACTTCCCGCCCGTGTCCTTGAAGAAGACCGGCATCGGAAGGGTATCGATCATAGAGGCAAGGAACCGGGAGCTTTCTGCGGCCCGGACCTCTGCTGATTTCTGGGCCGAAACATCGCGGCCGATTGCGATATAGCTGGTCACCGTCCCGGTATCATCCCGCAGGGCCCGGGTGTTCCAGACAAGAGTTTTCAACGTCCCGTCAGCACAATGGATCTCGGTATCAAAATTTTCAAGGTACGTATCCCTGCTGATGATACGGTTAATCTCGCGGGTCACGTTTTTCCGGTATTCACGGGCCGGGTACAACTGTTTCCAGACATCCCGTCTCCCGACCACATCCGCCTTTTTGTAGCCGCTGATCTGTTCGGCAGCATCATTCCAGACAAGGATTGTACCATCAGGTGCAAGAACGGATATCCAGACATTGGCATTGGCAATGACATTTTCCTGGAATTCCTGCAGCCGTTTCAAAGAAGCCGCAGCTGCAGCTTCTTCCGTGATATCCTCACCATAGCTGAGCACGCTGGTGATATTACCCGCCGGGTCCCGGAGAACGGTGTTGTTCCAGCGGATGTGGCGGATCCTGCCGGCGGCCGTGATAACGTTCCCGCGTACGGTTTCGCCAAGAATAAAATCGCCGGAGATAGTGCTTGCGAACAGGGAGCGGACAGATTCCCGTTCAGGTGCGGGAATGAAGGTGTCTGCCCATGATTTTGACAGGGCATCTTCCCTGCTGCACTCAAGGATCCTGCTGCCTTTGTCATTGATGAACGTGATGACACCGGCTTTGTCAAGGACAAGGACAATCGCAGGGGCAAGGGAGAGATACTGGTCTTTTTCCTCGCGAAGCGCTTCTTTTGCCTCCTGCGCACGGGCGATTTGTTCTGCCAGGTAGGCGATCACGAGCGCAATGCCTAAGAACACACCGGCACGGAAAAGGGCTGCCAGGATAACATCCGTGTCTCCTGCATTGAACATGAAAACGAGGGCAACGTAGATACCGGAAAGCGCCATGGTGCCAAACGCACCTTTCCACCGGTAATGGTACGCCATCAGCACGATGGGGAAGTAATAGAGGTGCATGAAAATGATGGTGATCCCCTGCGTCAGGCACCAGATCGTAAAGAGAATGACGGCAACCGAGAGGGTGCCGGTAATTGCCAGCCACATCCGCTCAGAGACCTGCAATCCAGGATGAGCGGGAACGGTCATACCGGCATCTCCTCAGGCTTTCTCATGCATCACCATCACGAATTTCGTTCCATTCTCCCGGTCCAGTTCGATGGTCCCGTTCATCTGGTCAACAAGAGTATTCACGAGGCGCAGGCCAAGCGACGGGGTGTTTTTCCAGTCAAGTCCGGCAGGAATCCCGATGCCGGTATCCTGGAAGACCACTGTGAGGGTATGGCCCTCCTTTTTCACGGTGATCCCGATCTCACCTTTCCGACCTTCGGGGAAGGCATATTTTAAGGAATTGGAGATGAGCTCGTTGATGATAAGGCCCAGCGGGATGGCTGAATTGATATCCACGTTGACATCGTGGATGTCCAGCCGGAACTGGATACCCCGTGCCCGGGCATCATAGAACTGGAAGAGCCCGGTTCCGAGGAATTTGATGTAATCCTCAAGGCTGATATGCGAGATGTCCTCGGCGCGATAGAGCTTCTCATGGACAAGGGCCATCGCTTTAACCCGGTTCTGGCTCTCCCGGATTGCCGCAAGCGTGGGTTCATCCTTGATGTACCGTGACTGGAGGTTTAAGAGGCTTGCAATGATCTGGAGATTGTTCTTGACCCGGTGGTGGATCTCCTTGAGGAGCATACTCTTCTCATCCACAGAAGCCTGGAGTTTCTTCTCGGCAGTAACACGCTGGGCATTCTCTTCTTCGAGCGCCTCGTTGGCTCTGGAGAGGGCTTCGGTCCGGTCTTTTACCCGCTGCTCAAGGACGGTATTGAGGGAGCGGATCTCCGACTCCATCAGCCGGCGGTTGGTGATATCGATGTTGACCCCGGTCAGGCGTGTGGCTTTCCCTTGTGCATCGGTCTGGGATATTTTCCCCCGGCCGAGGATCCAGATCCAGTTCCCGTCATTGGATAAAAGGCGGTACTCAATCTCGCACAACGGGCGTTTTTCCGCAATCTGCCGCTGGAGATCCAGAAGCACACGCTCACGGTCATCCGGGTGCATCAGCGCTGCCCATGCATCGTACGTTGCAGGGAACTCGCCGGGCTTGTGATCGAGCATGGTGTAAAAATTGTCACTGAACACGGCATTACCGGTGAGCAGATCCCAGTCCCAGGATGCAATCTCGGCACCTTCCAGCGCAAGACGGAGCCGTTCCTCGCTCTCGTGAAGCGCCTGTTCTGCCTCCTTGCGCTGCTGGATCGGGCGCGTGGTGATGACAAAACCGTCAACGCCGGGTACGCCCAGCAGGTTAACGCCAACTGCCTCTACCCAGAGATACGTACCGTCATTCTTTCGAACCCGGAACTCGGTGGGGATACCGGTATTGGTCCCGGCACTGACCGTGGCAAACTCATGTTTCACCCGTTCCAGATCATCGGGGTGAACATGCTCCCAGGGCACGTTCCCGAGGAGCGAACCCTCCGGGTAGCCAAGGATCCGTTCCGCCGAAGGGGACTCATACGTTATCCTTCCGTCATGGTCCAGGACCCGGATAATATCCGATGAATTGAGGATGAGGGCCCGGAACCGGGCTTCACTCAGGCGGAGGGTATCTTCTGCCTTCCTGCGCTGGGTGATGTCCCGGTTTGAACCGCGGCGGCCGATGAACTCTCCCTTATCATTATGGAGC
>JAAZNH010000153.1 GCA_012798365.1 Methanomicrobiales archaeon
CGTCTACCCCCTGCAGGCCGACCGTTCTGCTTTTTTTCTGGAAAAGGCCTTCACGCTTGTTGCCCCAGGCGGGGTCGTTGCCCTGTGCCAGGCCGGCCGGTTTCTCCGGGGTGCGGCCGGCGCCCCGCTCCGGGAATTGCTCCTCACCCGCCGCATCGATGAGATCGTGGACCTTGCAGGCCTCCCGGCCGGGACGCCCGGGGCCGGGCTCGTGCTCCTTCGCACCCGGGCAACGCGGCCGGCCCAGACCTTCCTTGCCGCAACTCCCGGCCTGGATTTTTTCCGGGACCCCGCCGGTGCCGCCGCCCGCTCTCGGTTCCCTGTCTCCCGGGAAGAACTTGACGCCGGCGGCTGGGTGCTGCGCGACACCCGCAGGGAGAAGATCCTTGCTAAGGTCCGGCAGCATGGCACGCCCTTAGTGGATGTGGTGATGGGCGAGGTCCATGCCGGTATACGGATCGCTGATGACGACCCGCATATCATTCCGGGCACGCTTGCCCGCGTATGGATCCGGCGCGATTCCCGGTACAAACCCCTGCTGCGCCCCCTCCTTTCAGCCCGGCCCGCGGGCACGGCGGCCGGCCTGCCGGAGGAGTGTTTCCTCATCCTCATCCCCCGCGGGTGGACGCAGTCCCATGCAAAGGCGGAGAAGAAACCGTGGCAGTGGTTCCGGCACCGGTACCCGCTCATTGCCCGGCACCTCCAGGCATCCGCTGACCTGCTCAAAGAACGGGCCGGGCCAAATGAACCCTGGTGGGAGATCGCATGCGATGAGTTCTGGCAGGAGCCGCAGAAGAAGATCCTGGTTGCACAGGATAGCGCAGGCCGGCCGGAGTTCCGGCCGGATCCGGGCCGGGGTATTGCGGACGATACGCTGCTTGCAATCCCCTCGTCCGGCCTGTACCTTGCCGGCCTCCTCAGCAGCCGGCTCATGGGGTTTGTGATTGATCAAATCCCCGGGACCGTATCAGGGACAGGAAGGATCCTGCGCTGGGATGATCTCGGGACGCTGCCCGTCTACACCCCGGACCTTGACCGGCCGGAGGACCGGGCGAGGTATGACCGGATCGAAACACTGGAAAAGAAAAAATCCCAGATGCAGAATTCCTGCCGGCACGCAAAAACCGCTGCGGAACGCGGGTTGCTGGAAACGAAGATCCGCCCGGTCAGTACAGCAATCGATACCATCGTGTATGACCTGTATGGGCTGACACCGGACGAGATCGCCGTTGTTGAGGGATCCTGGTGTGCACACCATGATCCCGGCTCTCCGGCAGGGTAGGGGGATGTGTCGTGACGTGTTACCTGCACGGCGTTACGTGGTGGATGAATCCGTGATTTTCTCACGCTTTTTTATTCCGGGCTCTGAAAAACGGTGATGAAAGGCAGCGCCATTCAGGTATCTTTGATGAAAAAGGCCGGCCGTTTTCCTGCCAAACCGGATCGTGATTTGCACAATTTCAATCGACTTCTGGTTTTACAAAAACAATCGCGATCGCGATCCTGATCAAAAACCTGATCCGGATCAATCACGATCTGATTTTTCATTTTCAATCGAGTTGTGTTTTTTCCGGAAAAATCAGATCGTGATGAAAATTTTTCAGGCAGACCTTGATTGAAAAATCTGTGATTATCTGGGGGTGCCGTCGAAACGGGTCTTTTGATTTCGTTGCAAACCAGCTTAACTTTTCACAAGCGAGGTATGCTTTTTTTTTAAAAAATCAGATCGTGCCAAAAATTTTTCAATCGACTTTCGATTTTGTTTTTTCATTCGCGATCACGATCGCGATTGAAATTTCGATCCGGATCAATCACGATCCGATTTTTCATTTTCAATCGGGTTGTGCTTTTTCGTTCGAAGAACCCTGATGGATTCTTCTCTTCCTTCAGGATCGGAGAGGTCAGAGACCTCGACGACCTGAAGGGAGGCGAAGCCGACCTTCATTGTCGAATGACCTGTCGGACGGGATAAACCAGATCCTGCCTGAACTCAGGTACCCGCACCTCACCAGCTTCCCTGCAGCACCGCGGCAAACGCCGCCTCGATCAGGACCGGGGTCACGAAGCATTCGATAGCAGCAGCAATACCGATGAAGATCACGATGACAAGCCCTGCCATCCAGACCCGGCCGAGAATGAAGAGGCAGATATCGCCCGGGTGCAGGTCCGGCCGTTCCTTCATTGCCATGAGGTACGGTTTCAGCGCATCGATCGTCATGAATGCCCAGGTGCCGGCCAGGACAAATGCCAGCATCTCCAGCCAGCCGTGCGGCAGGAACGTGACAGCGATCACCTGCCAGGGAAGGAGGCGGTACGTCAGGTACACGAGATCAAACGAGTTGTGCCCGAGCGCAACCATCAGGATGCCGACGGTCACCTGCATCATGCGGATGACAATGTCCAGCAGATCCCGGTTGAACCACCAGACCCAGACCCAGAAGAGCGGAATTATCAGGATGAAGAGGGCAACCCCCGCGTTGAGGAAGAAGAGCAGCGGAAAGACTTTCGCAAGCGCTGGCACAATGACCTGCGAATGGTAATATGCCCGGGCCTCAATCTGGTCATGCGTCAGCGGGGTGACGTCGTGGAACTGGAATGCGGTCTGGATGAGGACAAGCACGATCCCAAAGAGGAGCAAAAAGAGCGCAAGGGTGAAGTACCGGGCGAAGTTGCAGGGAAATCTCATGGCTTCGAGCCCTCGTTACCCGCAGGAGACGCACGGAACGATCCCGCTGGAACGGTAATGTCGAACAGCACGCCCCTGCCCGGCTCGCCATTCTCCGTTATCGTGATGCCGGTGATCGAGAGGATCTCCTCCGAGAGGAAAAGGCCAAGACCGGTATGCCTGCCAAACCCTTTCTCAAAAATATGCGGCTTATCATCTGCCGCGATGCCAACCCCGTTATCCGCGTACCGGATGACGAGCCGGTCCGCCCGTACCTCTGCCGAGAAGGCCATCTGCGAGACCCGGACCCCGTGGCGGAGCGAGTTCTCCATGAGGTTGTAAAAGACTTTGCCGATGAGCGGGTCGGCAAATATCTCATATCCCCCGGTGGCATTGGTGATGGCGACTTCCGGCGGCCGGAGTTGGTGTACAGCATCATCGATGATGGTACTGACCTCCTGCCATTTCGGCGCCTGCGCCCCGATCTCCTGGTAGTTTTTGGTAAAATCGATCTGCCAGGAGATTGCATCAGCGGCATTGTCTGCCCGTTCGAGCAGTGCAACCTGCTTTGCATCCGCTGCAAGGTCCTTTGCAAGCGCAAGATAGGACCGGAGGGCCAGCAGCTGGTTATTGATGTCGTGGCGGGTGATGCCGGACAGGAGGTTCAGCTTCGCATTCGCCAGCTCAAGTGCCGACTCGGTCCTCCTGCGCTCCGTCAGGTCATCCAGGATCAGCAGCGCCCCGCCATCCGGTTTGTCCAGCGAGAAGGGCACGATGTGGCCACGATAAAAGACCTTTTTTCCCCAGTGCGACTCGTACTCCATCCCGATATCGGCGGCAGGTGTCCTGGTTTTCAGGCAGCGGTCCAGGATCCCGGAAAGACCCAGGGTAACAAGGGGCGGGTACGTGAGGAGATTGATCTGCAGGGTCTGCTCCTTGCCCGGGGACCCGAGCATCTCCAGCATCCGGGTATTGACAAACGTGATCTGCCCGGTTTTGTTGCATATCAGGATCCCGACCGGGGCATTCTCGGCAAGGGTCCGGTACTTCTCCTCGCTCTCCCGGAGCGCCTGTTCTGATGCCTTGCGCCGCGTAATGTCCGTCACCAGGGAGAGGGTTGCGGGCCGGCCGTTCCACATGATCAACGCTACGGAGAGGAACACCCACCGGTTTTCTCCTCCCACCCCGACGATCCGGAAGTCATAAGCAGCCGTTGCGTCTTCTCCCGCAATCCGTTTCTGGTAGTTTCTCATGACCAGTTCGCGGTCTTCAGGCCAGATGAACTCGGAAAACTCCCTGCCGATAAGGTCACCTTCCGGAATACCGAGAATTTCTCCCATCCTCCGGTTAGCAAAGATGAACCGGCCGTCCTGCACGATGATGATGGCTTCCTGTGCCCGGTCCACAAGCGTCCGGTATTTCGCCTCGCTCTCGCGCAGCAGCGCCTCGGAGGCAATGAGTTTTTGATTGGACGCATTGAGTTGTGCGGTCCGCTCCTTTACATGGTGTTCAAGACCGGTCCGTTCAGCCCGGAGTTCTTCTTCCGTATGTTTCCGTTGGATAATCTCCTGCAGGACAAGGGCGATCCCGATGCAGACGGATATGTAGCCAAGCCCCCGCACGATCAGCAGCTGCTCTTCAAAATCCGTACGGTAGCCGGCGAGGGTTGCCGCATGGGAGATCCCAAACAGGAAGAACGCTGCCCCGATGAAGAGCGGTGTGGTAGAACGGAGCCGCAGGTAACTGATACTGCAGATTGCAACGATTATAATACACAGGAGTAAATTCAGGGCGGTGACCGGATCAAAGACCAGCTGCAAGGGGGCACCTCCCGTGCCCGCACTGAAACCTCAATGGGAAACCCGATCATTTAATGGTTGTGCCGGCCCGCGCAGATGTTCCTGGCACCTGCAGCAGCGTCACTGCTCTAGCGGCAGCCAGCGGTCGGCATCAAGCCGGAACGTCCCCTTGGGCACAATGATCTCAAACCGTGCGCTATTACCCGCCGTGCCGGTCTCGCGGATCGTGATGCCGGTCAGGGCAAGGATCTCCCGCACTAAAAAGAGGCCAAGACCCGTGTTCTTGCCGAACCCCCGGTCGAAAATATACTCCTTGTCCTCATCGGGTATACCGACACCGTTGTCTTCCCAGACAACGACGAGGTCGCCAGCGGACTTGTGGCAGGACACCGTGATGAGCGAGACCCGCTGCCCGTGCCGGACCGAGTTGTCCAGCAGGTTGAAAAACACTTTCTCAAGCATGGCATCAGCAAAGATCCGTATCCCGTGGACATCGGCATTCAGGGTGATGGTGATGGGAATATTGGCATGCGGGATCACGGAATCCAGCTCAAGCCACTGCGGTTCGTGGCTGCCCAGGTTCTGGTACACTTTCGTAAACTCGATCTGCGACCGCATTGTTGTCACGGTCTCGTGCATCTTCCGGAGGTACTCGGCTACCTCGGGTTCCGTGCATTTCTCTTCGGCAAGCCCGATGTAGGCAAGGGTGCCGGTCACCTTGTTGCGGATATCATGCCGCGTGATGCCGGTCAAAAGATTGATCTGGTGATTGGTCCGGCGCAGCGCCTCCTCGGTCTTCTTGCGCTCGGTGATATCCTCGTCAACCCCGCAGTACCCGGTCAGGTTGCCGGCCTCGTCAAAGAGCGGCGTACCGCTCGTGTTGATGATGACCGGCGTCCCGTTCCGGTGGATATTGACATTGACGAAGTTATGGATCGGCTCGTGCCGGGCAAACGCGCCAAGGATGCCTGCTTTGAGTTCATCACGCATATCCGGATCAAAGAAATCGAAAAACCGCATCTTCCCGACCAGTTCATCGGGGCGGTAGCCAAGCATCTTCTCAACGGCCGGGCCCGAGTAGCGGTACATGCCGGTAGCATCCACTTCCCAGATCCAGGAACCGGCGTTCTCGCTTACGGCCCGGTACCGCTGCTCGCTCTCCCGCAGCTCGTGCTCGGCCTCTTTTTGCCGGGTGGTGTCGGTGATGATCCCCTCCAGCGCCACGGGCTGCCCGTTCTCACCGGTGATGACCATGTTGCGCTCGTTGATCCAGTGCACATTTCCTGTACGGTCGAAGATCTGGAACTCGTAGGTCGGCGGCACCTTGTTTGCAAGCAGGTTCTTCCACTGCTCTTCAAGATAGCTCCGCCATGCCGGGTGGACCAGGCGCCAGATGATACCGGGATCGGCATAGTACTCTTCCGGTGTATACCCGGTGAGGGCAACCGATGCCGGACTGACATATTCGTACCGGCCGTCCGGAAGCGACATGCGGAAGATCATATCCGGCGCATTGTCCGTGATACGCCGCAGTTTGGCCTCGCTCTCCTGGAGCGCCTCGACGGCCACCCTGCGTTACGTAATATCCTGGCTGACGCCCTTTCCCCCGGTCGGAACGCCCTGCGCGTCCCGTGTAATCTCGTACCGGATTTGCACGTACCGGATCTGGCCATCCCGCCTCCGGATCCGGTGCTCCAGGTCCTGGTGGGTTGTCTTCTGGCCCGCCTGCCGCACGCGCCTGAGTTCTTCGGCAACCAGGCCGCGCTCTTCGGGAAGCAGGAACTCCCGTGCATAGATCTCTGCCGGCATCAGGTAGCCGCCTTCCCGCTCAGCGGTGGTGCCGTACATGGCGTAAAACCGGTCGTTGAACAAAAACATCCCGGTCTCACCGATGAATTCCCAGCTCACCACCTGCGCAATATCCATTGCCGCCTGGAGCTGCTGCCGGCTCCGGCGCAGGGACTGCTCCAGCTGGGAACGCTCGATCTCGGCGGCGGCCTTGACGGCGATGATGGTGAAGATCTCCTTCTGGGACTGCGACACCGAAAGCGGACCCCGGGTCATGACACAGAGGATCCCGATCACCTTGCGGTCCCGGTTAAAGAGCGGGGTGCCGGCATAGCCGCGGATGGAGAATTTCTCCAGGTCCGGGCTGTGCGGGAACGCTCCGGCCACATTGTCGGCATAGAGGCAGAAACCCTTCCGGGCCGTGTTCTCGCAGGGGGTCCCTTTCACGGAATACGTGTAATCGGGAATTTTCTGTCCGTCAAGGAGCATCGAGAGCACCCGGACGGTCGAACCATCCGGCTGGATCTCGCCGATCATGACACAGTCTGCCCCGAGCCACCCGCTGATGCTCTCGGCGATCCGGTCCAGCGACTCAAGGCCGGTCGTACCGGCCATACCCGAGACCAGGGCATGGACGGCAGATTCGGCTGCTTTCTGGCCGGTGATATCCTGGATGGTTGAGAGCACGTGGGGCCTGCCCTCCATCACGATGATGGCGGACGTGAACCGGCACGTCCGGATCTCCCCGCTCTTAATCCGGCACAGGAGTTCCTCTCCGGTCTGGCGCCCCGCGGTCCGGATGCTGGCGACCATCTGCCCGTACTGTTTCTCATCTGAGAAGATTTCCAGGTCCTCCGCGGTCTTCCCGATAACTTCGTCGCGGGAATAGCCGGTATTGTGCAGGAATGCCTCGTTCACATCGATGAACCTGCCGTCTGTGGCGGATACCAGGGTCAGGGCAACCGGGTTGTTCCGGAAGACCGACGCAAACTTGCGCTCCGACTCCCTGAGCTCTTCTTCTGCCTCCTTGCGGCCGGTAACATCACGGATGGATAAAAGGATGGCATCGTTTGTGCCGTACGGGATCTTTTTACCGATGCTCTCGATCCAGATCTCCCGCTTTTTGTCCGTGATGAGCTTGTACTGGGCAATATAGGAGTCCGTCCCGCCGGCAACCGTGCGGAAGTCCTTCATCACCTCTTCGCGGGACTCCGGCGCAACAAACTCCATCACGTTTCTTTTGCCAACAATCTCGGCCTCATCGTCAATCTCAACAATATCGCCAACGGCCCGGTTGACAAAATGGATGTTTCCGGAAAAGTCGATGATGAGGATCCCGTCAAGGGTGTTCTGCACCAGCGCCCGGAACTTGATCTCGCTTGCCCGGATCGCCTGCTCGTTCTTCTGGAGTTCGGAATAATTCTTGTGGAGCTCGGACTCGGCCTCCGAGATTCTCTGCATGGCGGCATTGAGTTCCTCGTTTTTTTGGAAGATCTCCTTCTCGAACAGCCGGAGCTGCGTCACTTCGGCCGTCATGGTCAGGACAGCCTGCCTTCCCTCGAAAGTGATCGGGACCGTGGAGAAGATCACCTGGATCTCTTTTCCGTCCCGGCCCTTCAGGGCAAGCGGCTGGTTCTCGAGTTTTCCCGCAATGGCAAACCGGGCGATCAGTTTTGCCGCTTCCATGGTGGATATGATGCCAAGGCCGAGGTGCGTCTTACCGATCGCCTCCTCCTTTGAAAACCCGCTCACCTCAACAAAAGCCCGGTTGACCGCAACGAAACGGTAATCCGGCACGCTGTTGATGGCGGCCGGGAACGGGCTGGCCTCAAAGATGGCGCGGAAGGATTTTTCCCCCTCCCCAAGGGCCATCTCGGTGCGGATGCGCTCGGTGATGTCCCTGCCGTGGAAAATGATACCCCGGATTCCTTCCACGTCGGGAAGATAGGTGACGGTGCCGTCAAGGTAAATCTCCCGGCCGGTGTGGTCATGGCCCCGGAAGGGGGGGATCCGGATCGACTGGCCGGGATGTGCATATGCCTGGTCGGCGACGCTGTGGAGCATGCCGAGATCCTCGTTCACGATCCCCAGCGCCGATCCCTCCCCCAGCGCCTCCTTTCCAATCACCTCTTTCAGGTCCCGGCCGGTGAGGTGGAGAAGGGACGGGCTGACATATGTGTACTTTCCGCTGCGATCGGAGATGGTGGTCAGATCAGGGATGTTCTCGGTGAATGCCCGGAACCGCTCCTCTGAAATGCGGAGGGCATGTTGTTTCTGGACAATCTCTTCAAGCTGGGCCCGGAGTTCTTCTTCGGCAGCCGTGATCTGCTCGTACGAAGCATTGAGTTCCTCGTTCTTGCGCCGGAGCTCCTCTTCCATCCGTTTCCGGTCGGTGATGTCATGGCCCACCACCTGGAACTCGGAAGGCTTGGTCCCGCTGCTGCCAAACAGTGCCCGGACTGACCAGACCTGCCAGTGCACCTTGCCGTCCCGGCCCGGGAACTGCCGCTCCATCTGCCGGATCGGCTGCGCCAGGGTGAGGGATGAAAGGAATTGGTCCACCTCGGCATAGTTCTTCACCTGCATAATGTCCCGGACTGACCTGCCCGGAAGATCGTCGAGGCCAAGAAGCGGGGCAAAATAGGTGCGGTATGCTTCGTTGACAAACGTGATGATCCCGTCCGGCCGGAACCGGCAGATCATCTCGGCCTGGTCGTTGACTACCGAGCGGTACCGCTCCTCGC
>JAAZNH010000154.1 GCA_012798365.1 Methanomicrobiales archaeon
CGTGCGGCCCGGGTTACCTGATGAACGCCTTGCGCCCGGCAAATGCGGTCCCGCTGCCCAGCTCCTCCTCGATGCGCAGGAGCTGGTTGTACTTCTCGACCCGTTCGCCCCGGCAGGGCGCCCCGGTCTTGATCTTGCCGGCCAGGGTTGCGACCGTGAAATCCGCGATGAACGCGTCAACCGTCTCACCGCTCCGGTGGGAGATGTTGAAGCCCCAGCCGGCGTCTTTTGCAAGCCCGATGGTGGCGAGCGTCTCGCTGACCGTGCCAATCTGGTTGAGCTTGATGAGGACGGAGTTGGCCGCCTTCTCCTTAATGCCCTTCTTTACGAGGTCCACCGATGTGACAAAGAGGTCGTCGCCGATGAGTTCGATCTTTTTCCCCAGCGTCTTGTTGAGCTGCTTCCAGCCGGCCCAGTCCTCCTCGGCTAGCCCGTCCTCGATGGAGACGATCGGGTAGGTTGTGCAGAGTTTTTCATAATACGCGATCATCTCTTCTGCGGTGAGGGCTTTTCCCTCGCGTTTCATCCCGTATTTCCCGTCTTCGAAGAAGCCGCTCGATGCCGGGTCAAGCGAGATCCCGATCTCTTTTCCCGGTTTGTAGCCGGCCTGCTCGATGGCAGCCACGATAAGTTCGAGCGGCTCCTCGTTGGATGCGACTTTGGGGGCAAACCCGCCTTCGTCGCCGATAGCCGTGGGATAGCCCTTCTTCTTGAGTGTTGCCTGCAGCGCATGGTAGGTCTCCGCTCCCCAGCGTAGCGAAGTCCGGAAGTCCTTTGCGCCGTAGGGCACGATCATGTACTCCTGGAAGTCCGAGCCCTGCCACTGCGCATGGACGCCGCCGTTTAAGACGTTCATCATCGGGACCGGGAGGAGATACTTCTTGTCCGCGCTGAGGTATTCATACAGCGGGACGCCGCGTGCCAGTGCCGCTGCCCGGGCTGCTGCCATGGATACGCCGAGGATGGCATTGGCGCCGAGTTTTCCCTTGTTGGGCGTGCCGTCCAGTCCGAGCAGGGCGGCGTCGATCGCTGCCTGGTCGGATGCGTCCTTCCCGGCAAGGGCTTTGGCGATGATGGTGTTGACATGGGCAACAGCTTTCTGCACGCCCTTGCCGCCAAAGCGTTGTGCATCCTTGTCCCGGAGCTCGACGGCCTCGTGGATGCCGGTCGATGCGCCGGACGGGACTGCCGAGCGTGCCCGGATACCGTTTTTCAGGGTGAGATCAACTTCAACCGTGGGGTTTCCCCGGGAATCAAGGATCTCCCGGGCATGGATAGTCTGGATTGCTGCCTGCATGATACATCTTTCCCGCTTCGTGTATTCTTGTGTGAATGCAGGTGACCTGTGTCACGTGCCGGTCGGAATTGTCCAGAAGTCATCAGCCTGACCAGGGCGGTTGTGGCGGACCTCATCGCAGTATGATCTTGTGAGGGTCGTGAACTCACTTATGGGTTTCGAAGTTCCTGCGCCTCCCGCGCTCACCCCGGCTGCGTGACAGGACTATAAATCCCGGCACGTTCCACCACAGTATATCGATGCCGGGTTTCCCCGGCATTTTCGGGTGCCGGCATGCAGGTTGTCCACAAGGTTGTCATCGGAACCGTCATCGCAGTTGCCGCATTCTTCCTCTTCGTCATATTTTTCCTCCCCGGCCCCGCGTCCGGGACCCTTGACCCGTCTTTCAATCCGCCCGACGGGTACGTGCGCTGGAACAGCGCCGCGGACAGTAAGGACCGGGGTGTCGAGGTTGCGGTCCAGCCGGACGGGAATATCGTCGTGCTCGGGTACTCCAGCAGCTCAAAGGACGAGGACCTGCTTCTGGTGCGGTACGATGCGGACGGGAAGCCCGACCCCTCGTTTGGCACCGGCGGTTTTGTCCTGTTTGATGGCGGCAGCAATGACCGGGGCCTGGGTCTTGCCCTCCAGCCGGACGGGAAGGTCCTTGCCACCGGGTACACGTACGTGAACGGCCGGAGGGACGTGTTGCTGGTCCGGTACCTGCAAGACGGGAAGCCGGACCCCGCCTTTGGCACGAACGGCGTCGTTACCTGGTCATCACCCGGCGCCGGCACGGACATCGGGTTTGGCATTGCGGTGCAGCCCGATGGCCGTATTGTGGTTGCCGGCGAGAGCGCCAATGCCACAAACCAGGATGCCGTCGTGCTGCGCTTCACCGGAGACGGCGCAACGGATCCGTCTTTTGGCCTTGACGGTGTCGTGACCTATGCACGGAGCGGGACGGACCGGGCCTTCGCGGTTGCCGTCCAGCCGGATGGCAGGATCGTTTGTGCGGGGAGCACGGTGGTTGCAGCGCAGGACGACGTGCTCCTCTTCCGGCTCCTGCCGGACGGGACCTTTGACCCCGCCTTTGGTACTGGGGGGGTTACAGCGTGGAGCGGGCCCGGGGACAAGGCCGATTACGGTAACTGGATGACCCTCCAGCCGGACGGGAAGATCCTTATCAGCGGGACCACCACCACGGGGTACGGATACGAGCTTCTGCTCCTCCGCTTCAATGCCGACGGGAGCCCGGATCCTGCCTTCGGCTGGCTGGGTGCGGTACGGTATAACGGGAAGAATGATCGTGACGAGTATGGCCTGGCACACGTGGTCCAGCCGGACGGTAAAATCGTGGTCACCGGCTACAAGGAGAACGAGGGGATGGAAGACGTGATGCTGCTCCGGTACCTCGACACGGGCGCACCGGACGAGCACTTCGGGTACAAGGGCATCATGACCTGGAATGGCAAAGCCTCGGGTACGGACTACGGCCAGGGGATAGCGCTGCAGCGTGACGGAAAGATCATCGTCACGGGTTTTACGCACAATGGCAGCAACGACGACCTGCTGCTGATGCGGGTGCTGCCGTAACAGGAACCATAAACCTCCCGGGGCGCAGCCCCGTCACGGAACCCCGGTGTCTCCCCGTGGCCGGGGGATAGGACCGGGTTTCCCGTCACCCGCTTGCAGGTACCCCCGCCGGTTTTGCCCGTTTCCGGATGAATGTCTTATTCTTGTAGTCGGCAAACGCCTGCTTCAGTTCCGCTTCGGTATTCATCACGATGGGGCCGCCCCAGGCAATGGGCTCACGGAGCGGTTTTCCTGAGAAGAACAAAAACCGCACGCCTTCCGGTCCCGCCCGGGCCGTCACCACAACACCCTCGTCCCCGAAAAGGAGCATGCTGTGATCGGCCTGTGGCCCGCGTCGTTCATCAAACTGCGCACTGCCAGAAAACACGTAGGCCGCTGCCATGTAGCCCGGCCGGACCGGGTGGCTGTAGCGTGCGCCCGGGTCAAGCGCTATGTCCAGGTATTCCGGCTCTGCCACAAGGTCCTTCACCGGCCCGGCTACCCCGTCAACGTTCCCGCAGATGATGTTGATCGTGACGCCGCCCGGAAGCGTGACAACCGGCACCTCATCCGCCGGGATCTCCTGGTAGCGCGGGTCCATCATCTTGTGGGCTTTTGGCAGGTTGACCCAGAGCTGGAACCCCCCCATCATCCCGTCAACCGGCTGCGGCATCTCCTGGTGGATGATCCCCGACCCTGCAGTCATCCACTGGACTGCGCCGGCATCCACGGTCCCCGCATGTCCCATACTGTCGCCATGCTCAATTTTCCCGGCCAGCATGTAGGTCACGGTCTCGATGCCCCGGTGGGGGTGCCAGGGAAACCCTGCCAGGTAGTCCTCCGGCCAGTCTGCACGGAAATCGTCCAGCATCAGGAACGGGTCAAAGAGCGGGATGTCGTGGTACCCGAAGGCCCTGCGGAGCAGCACGCCGGCACCTTCCCGGGTCGCCGGGGATGTGGATCGTCTCAGGATGGTCTTATCTGCGGGCATATGACGGGCATTGGCAGGGCGACACGATAAAGGTGATACCAGGGCCCGCCCATCCCCCGCGTCTCTCCCGCACTCCGGACCAGCACGGTTCCGGAACGGATCGTTTCCCCGGCCGTGTGCACGCACCAGCTCCCGCACCCCCAGACGAGTCCTGCAGCCAATCCCGGGCCGGTGTGAGCCGGCCTGTGTGCCATTACCCCTCTGAAAGAACCCGGCCCTATGCCTCTTCGTTGCCGGGTGCCGCATCCCCGGCCCGCCGGGCCTTCTCCCGCCGCCGCCAGGTCCCTTCCGGCGCCACGATCTCAAACCGGGCCCCGGTCCCCGTCTCGCTCGTCTCGGTGATAGTCATGCCGGTGATGGAGAGGATCTCCCGGATGAAAAACAGGCCGAGACCGGTGTTTTTGCCAAACCCTTTCTCAAAGAGCCGCTTCTTATCCTCCGGGCTGATGCCCGCGCCATCGTCCTCAAAAATTATCCGGACTGCATGATCGGTTTTCTCGCAATGCATCCGGACC
>JAAZNH010000003.1 GCA_012798365.1 Methanomicrobiales archaeon
GTGCTGCATCCGCGCGGCTGTGGCCTTGCCAGCCATCTGGGCGTTGTTGCGGGCATACCGACTATCGGCGTTGCGAAGAAGCTGCTCGAGGTCGACGGCGTTGGGCGGGAGGCCGCAGAGGCCATCCTTGCCGCAGACTACCGGCCGCCGGCAAAACGCGGGGACCTGCTGCGGGCGGCAGAAGACGGGGCGGCAATCATCGGGCTCATCGACGGGGTCTTCCACCAGGAATCAGCTGTCGCCCATCGCGAGATCCTTGCTGCAGTTAAAAAAGGGGTGAAGGTGGTCGGGGCATCCAGCATGGGAGCCCTCCGGGCAGCGGAGATGGACACGCTCGGGATGACCGGCATCGGGGAGATATACCGGATGTACAAGAGCGGCGAACTCATCTCCGATGACGAGGTGGCCCTTGTCTTTGATCCCGAGACCGGCCTGTCCCTCTCTGAGCCGCTCATCAATATCCGGTTCACCCTTGCCGCTGCGGCAAAGCAGGGCGTTATCAGTGCCGGGGAACAGGCCAGCCTGCTCGCCTCAGCACAATCGCTCTTCTATCCGCAGCGGACGTACAGCAGGATCGCATCCGCAGCCGGAGATCCCGTGACCCCGGCATGCCGCGAGCGGTTCCTTTCGTTCACCTCGCTTCACGCGGTTGACCGGAAACGGGAGGATGCTGTCGAGGCGCTCCGGTATATTGCCCGGATCAGCAGGGAGGAACAGTAGCGTATACTGGTCCGGCAATGTTTTTATTATTCCCGCGAGACATAGCCCTCTTTACCCATGACGCATGCACCCGGCCTGGAGCGAATCAGCAACCTGCTCAAAAACCAGGTCACCAACACCGATGTTATCCGGTTCTGGGTCATCGCCTCCATCACCATCTCCATCATCGGCATCACCTACCTTTCCATGGCCGCCGGGTATGGCGCCATCGTCCCCCAGCTCTTCTATTTCCCCATTCTCTATGCCACGTATTTCTATCCCGACCGGGGGATCTACGTTGCCGGCGGCTGCGCAGCAGCATACCTCATCATCGCGCTCTCGTTTGTCACGCCCGATCCCATCATCATCGGCGGCATCGTCTTCCAGTCCCTGCTCTTTATCGGGATCGCGGCCGGTTCAGCCTATCTCCTGCACTCCAGGGAGATCAGCCTCTATGTTGTCCCGTCCGTTGAGGATACCGATGCCATCCGGACCATGATCAATGCCGGTGAGAGCGGGCACCGGGAGTTCAAGCTCCAGGCACTCTGGAGCCTCCACCTGACAAAAGAGCAGGTGGCAGCAAGCGAATCTCCGGACGTGAAAAAATACCGGACCAATGCCTCGAAGGTGATCATTGCCCGGTCGATTGCCGGGTTTTTGAATACCGACGGGGGAGATCTGCTCATCGGCATCCGTGAAGACCGGATCAACAACGCCATCACCATTGCCGGCATCGAGAACGACTATCCCTCCTTACCGGAAGCTGACCGGAACCCTGACGGGTATCGGAGGATGATCGTGGACGCGATTATCCGGAAATACCTGCCGGACATTTTCGATACTGCAGCACGGTACATCCATATCGCATTCCCGGTCATGGGGGGAAAGACGCTCTGCCATATCCACGTGTCCCGGTCGGACAAACCGGTCTTTCTGAATTCCGGCACAGAGGAGTTGTTCTTTATCCGGGTCGATGCATCAACCCGGGAGATCACCGGAAGCACCCTTGCGCATTACACCCTGACACGCTTTTCGGGTTCTTAAAAAAAAGGAAAACGGATTATTCCACTTTTGACCAGACGTACGCGAACCGCTGGAACGCGGTGAAGTGGCCGAAGATGCCAAAGAGAACGAGCATCCAGCCAATCCAGGTGAGGCCGTAGAACGTCATCGGGACAAGCAGGTCAATGATCCCGACAACCATGATCATGACAAGCCGGTCCGCCCGACCCAGGATACCGCCATAATACCGGCCGACACCAACAGCCTGCGCCTGGGTGCCAAGGTACGAGGACATCAGGACACCGGTGAGGGCAAAAACACCGATTGGCCACGGGACCATGCCCCCGGCAAAGAGACCGCAGATGATGAAGATGTCAGCATACCGGTCCACGGCATGGTCAAGGAAATCACCGCGTTTACTCTGGATCTTCATCTCCCGGGCAACGGCACCATCCATGGCATCGCAGAATGCGTTGAGGGCAACGGCAACCACACCCCAGAAGAGCATGCCAGAGAAGAAGAGCACACCGGCAGCTGCTGAAGCAAGCAGCGCGGCTATCGTGAAGAAGTTGGGTGTCAGCCGGCACCGGATGGCAACGGCCACAAGCGGGTCAAAGAAGATCTTTACATGGGAGCGGTACTGGTCCAGCGTCATTCATTTCACCTCAAGGTATGCGGACCAGTCCGTATGGCCAAAGTCCGCGGGGATGGTTCCTTTGAAAAAGCCCTCGATCCGGTCAGCGCAGGATGCCGCGTCCTTTCCGGTGGTATCCAGTTCAAGGATCTGGTCCGGCTCATAGTCCTCAGCCGTCTCGATGAGACAGACATCGAGGGCTTCTGCCTCGGCATTCTCCCGGATCTTCGCCGGCCGGTACTTCCTCTGCGCCAGCCGTGCCCGAAGCTCATCGGGGCGGCAGCGGAGCACCACGATTTTGTCGCAGGCAAGGTAGTGGGCCATATGGCCTTCCACGAACCCGTTGACCGGAGGGAATTCTGCAGCCCAGCGGTCAACGTCAATGATCTGGACATCGCGGTTCTCATCCTCACCGGTCACGTACGGGCCTACGGTCGAAGTCTGGTGAATGACGGTATACCCGCGGCGGGCAAGCTCCTCGCCAATCATCGATTTTCCCGTGCCCGGTGTCCCGGTGATCCCGCACATCATACCGAATTGATCCCCGCAATGAACTGTTCGTTCTCCCAGTCCTCGCCGACATTGGCGCGGATGTAATGGTCCTCAAGGCCGGTGAAGCTCCGGCAGGACCGGACCACCACCCCTTTGCGTGCCAGCTCCTCAACCATCTCGTCACTGGTGTGAGGCGCAACATCGATCATGACGAAGTTGGCATCCGATGGCATGACCGGGTAGCGGATCTCCTCAGCGAAGCGCTTCCTCCACTGCCGTACATGGGCGATGTACCGCGTTGCATGATCATTGTCGGAGAGCGCTGCTGCTGCCGCTGCCATCGAGACCGAGTTGACGGTGAACGGGGTCCCGGCCCGGGCGTACCACGGGGGCAGCCAGCGGGGGGTGAACGCGTAGCCGACCCGGAGACCCGCAAGAGAGTAAACCTTCGACATGGTCCTGCCAAGGACGAGGTTCTCATGCTTTTTCATGAGCGGGATGTAATCGATATCGGAGAACTCGATGTACGCGTTGTCCAGGAAGAGGAGCCCTTCGATGGACTCAAGGATCTCCTCGACATCGCTGATCGGGGTGGCGTTGCCGGTCGGGTTGTTGGGGGAGCACAGGACCGTGACCTTAGCATCCTTTGCCTCGCGGATGAGCTTCTTCGTATCAACCGAGAAGTCCTTCTCCCGCAGGACAGTTGCGACCTCTGCTCCCTGCCCCATGGCCGCAAGATTGTAGAACGAGAAGGTCGGATTCGAGATGACCACCTTTTCGCCGGGTTCAACCAGCGTGCGGAAGATCGTCTCGATAACACCGTCCATGCCGACGCCGGTGACGAAATGCTCGTGCGGGTAGTGGGTGCGGAGGGCTGCCATCAGCACGTTCACCTTCTCGTCCGGGTACCGGTTCACGGTGCGGAGGGCTTCCTGTGCGGCTTTCAGCGCAAGCGGGGAGAGGGGGTCCGGGTTCTCGTTGCTTGCAAGCCGGGCAATTTTTGTTATCCCGTACTCGCGGGCAATATCCTCGGCCTTCCGGGCAAACGCGTACCCGCCCTTCTTCTTGTAACAGGATCTAACCAAGCGTTCCATTGATAACCTTCACTACGGTGTCGATCTCGGCACTGGATATCGTGAGCGGGGGCACAAGACGCAGGTTGCCGTCCGCTGCACAGTTGACAAGCACGCCCTGTTCGGCACACTTCTTCTGGATCTCCGGGCACTTGTCGCCGATGGTGACACCGACCATCAGGCCGCGGACACGGGGATTGTGCTGCGCGAGTCCCTGCTTGAACCGCTCCCCTTTTGCCGGGATCGACGGGAGTTCCTTCTCGATCACATCAAGGGTTGCAAGGGCGGTGGCGCATGCCA
>JAAZNH010000155.1 GCA_012798365.1 Methanomicrobiales archaeon
TAAGGCCCATACCGAAGAAGATGATAATGAAACGGCCCTGCTTGATGTCCTCAACGATCTCGTAGATCTTTTCGCGGGCAACGCCGCCGACGGTCTCGGGGAGCACTTCGCCGCGGGCTGCAGTCCTGAATGCATTCAGGAGTTCGTAGTCAAAGCCCTGCTGGACCTGGATGAACTCATCAGCGCACTTTGCAGTGTCCGTGTACCGGCAGTCAACGCAGTAGATCTTGCGGCCCTTGTGGCTCTTGACGGTGAAGAAACCACGGGGGAAGATCGAGTACCGGGACATGTGGCGGGGGTGGGCGTGAGCCGGGTTGCAGCCCCAGAAGATGACGCGGTCGGCACGGTTCTTGATCTCACCAAGCGTACAGCTCGGGACCCCGACATCTTCGATGGCGATGAGCGAGGAGCCGTGGCAGACCGTTGCACAGTTGTCGACAATACCGCCGACCTTCTCTGCGATCTCGTGGCCGATGGACATGGCCTGGCAGCTTGTTGATGCCCAGCCGTACATCAGGGTCTTTCTTGACTTGACGAGCATCTTTGCCGTCCAGTCAATGGCTTCATCGTAGGAGACTTCCTTGTAGGAGCCGTCAGCCTGCCTCATGCGGGGGCGCTTGACACGGCCGGGGAGCCTCTGGTGGTTGAACTTCTCTGCACCGATGGCGCAGGCGTTCTTGCAGCCAAGGATGGTCTTGTTGTCGTCGGACACGGTGATGATGAGGTCATCACACAGGGTGCCGCAGAACGGACAGATAACATCAGTTACTTCTTTTGGCATCGCTCATCACTTCCGGATAAGGCCGCAGGCGTCCTGGAGGACTTCGACTGCGCCCATGATGCGTTCGTTTGCTGCGATCTCGACATCGACCGGGAATCCCTTGAAGCACGGTTCCCCGGTGGAGAACGTGTAGGCCGGGACAATGCGGTTTGCCCAGGGTCCCATCGGGATGTGGGCAAGGCCGGGAACGAGGTCTTCGCGGGTCTCGACAGCTTTTACAATAACACTGCCGACCGAGCTCGTGACTTTCACGTTGGTGTTCTTCCAGACGCCGAGTTTCTTCATGTCCTCGGGGTGCATATGGATGATTGTGCAGGCATCGAAATATTTCTGGGTGGTCTTGCCTGCCTCCATGCCGACACCCTGCTGGATGGTCCGACATGTGATCATATTGAGGGTAATCTTGTTCTGTGCCATGAGATTCCTCACTGATCAGGCCTTGACCGGGATGTCTGTTGCGCCTTTCCCGGAGAGGCTGATCACATCATACGGGCATGCTTCAACACACACGCCGCATCCTGCACAGAGTTCAGCCTTGATATCGAGGCTGACTGCGACACCGTCCTGCACCTGGTAAATCTTTTCCTTGGTGACAGGGTCGAGCGTAAAAAGCTCGATGGCATTCACCGGGCAGGCAACAACACAGTTGTTGCATCCGGTGCACCGTTCCATGTTTACATGAACTGCAAAAGCCATGCACATCACACACTATTTTCACACAAATTTTATCCAGTAAAATTTGCTAATTCAGAGGTAGGAGGAAAACAGTAATTAAAGATTGTTAATTTTCACAGAGATACAATACTATCATTGAACCACAAAAAAAAATATTCACAACCAGTTAACTCATGACCCGGCTTTTTTTAATCAGTTGACTCCCGAGGATACGGAAAAATATGAAAGAGATATGAATTCAGCTTCATCCGAATATATTAAAGAAATAAAATATGAACTAAAGATTTAAAATATGAGAATATATTCTGCCGCGCAGGCACCTCCCGGAAAAACCGGGAACTGCCTGATTGGCGGATCTGCAGGATCATCATCCGCATCCGCAACGATACAATGTCGGGGTGGAGTGCGGAAAGCGAGAAATCCGGGCACACAATGCCACCCGTTTCCCTCATTTTCAGGAACCAGCTGGACAAATTTGGGAAAAGACGGGCGGAATCCATGAGGAAATTCCGGGACAAAACCGGGTTTTTCCGCCCTGACAAATTCTCCAGCAAGTACTGCGGCTAACAGACGCTAACAGGTGGCAAAACAGACTGAAACCCGGGCTGCGGGGCAGCCTGCCACTCCCAGCCTTCTGCGAGAAATGACCGATCCACGTCTTAATATCTCTGGACACGCAATCCTGTACTTCAATGGTGCTCTAATGAACCGGACCCGAGATCGATCTTAACAGAGAACAATCTTTCCGGCCGGCTGTGCATCAAAGAGGCAACCCTATGGTGAAACGCTATCTCTCGGTCATCACGCTTGACGAGACACTTGCCCTGCTAGCCCGCGAGTTTTCCACAACACCTGCAATAGTCCGGGTCCCGCTGGAAAACGCACATGGCCGGATAACAGCCGGGCCGATCTTTGCAAGATATTCGGTGCCGGAAATCCATGTCTCGGCCATGGATGGCATTGCGGTGGTAAGTGCTGATACAAAGGGAGCTTCCGAGCAGCACCCGGTTACCCTGAACCGGGCATTGCGGGTCAATACCGGAAATATCGTTCCGATGGAGTACGATGCTGTCATCATGATTGAGGATGTCTGGGAAGAGGGCGGCACGTACACTATCCGGAAAGGTGCGGCACCGTGGCAGCACATCCGGCCGGCCGGGGAAGACCTTGCAGAGTCCGAGATGGTGATTCCCACGGGTCATCGTATCAGGCCCCATGAACTCGGAGGACTGGCAACGTATGGGATCACCGAAATCAGCACGATCACCGTCCGCATTGGTCTTGTCCCAACGGGCAGTGAACTCGTTGCGCACGGCACCCGGCCCAAACCCGGGCAGGTAGTCGAGAGTAACACGGTGATGGCCAAGGCAATTCTTGAAGAGACCGGGGCAACCTGCACACGCTACCCGTTTGTGGAGGACCACCCGGAAAAGATCCGGGATGCCATTGCCCATGCGGTAAAAGAAAATGATATTGTGATCGTTTCTGCCGGCTCCTCAGCAGGCACGAAGGATTACACGGCTGATGTGATCGCCGGACTCGGGGAAGTCCTTGTCCACGGAGTTGCAACAAAACCCGGAAAACCGGTTATCATCGGGCGTATTGAAAAGAAACCGGTGTTCGGCCTCCCGGGATACCCTCTCTCCGCGCTGACCGTACTTCGTGAGATTGTACTCCCGTTTGTAAAACGGTATGGCATGTTTGTTGTGGATCCGGTGTTTATTCCTGCAGAGATCACCACAGCGATGGCCAAAGAGATCGGGTCCGATGAATTCGTCCTGTGCACGCTCGGAAAAATTGGCAACAGGTGGGTGGTATCCCCCCAGTCCAAGGGGGCCGGTGTCCAGATGGCGGCTATCCGGGCCAATGCGTATCTCAGGATCCCCCGGGCATCCGAGGGGTTCGACGCGGGAAGCATCGTTAATGCAAAACTGATGGTTGCCAGGGAGGAAGCCGAACATGCCCTCCTCATCACCGGGAGCCACGACCCTGTCATCGATTATCTCGCAGACCTCATCCGCCCAACGGGTGTCACCCTCCTCTCTACCCATGTTGGAAGTATGGGGGGATTACTCGCACTGAGGAAAAACGAGTGCCACGGGGCTCCCGCTCACCTACTTTCCGATGACGGAACGTACAACACAGAATATCTCAGGAAATATCTGGCCGAAACAACAACGCATCTTCTCTGTATTGCGGAGCGCCAGCAGGGTGTTGTCTCGCGGGACGACCTCTCGTTCAGCGACATTCCCGGCCGGAGGTTCATCAACCGGCAGAAAGGATCCGGGACCCGGATGCTGTTTGATCATGAACTCAAAAAAGCCAGGATCGATCCGGCTTCAATCCCCGGGTATGAACGGGAAGTGACAACGCATATTGCGGTTGCACTTGCGGTGAAAAGCGGGGAAGCGGATGCCGGCCTGTGCGTATACAGCGCTGCAAAAGCACTCGGGCTCCCGTTCGTCCCGGTTGCAAGTGAACGGTATGAACTGGCATTCAGGCAGGAAAATGCAGATGACCCGCGGCTTGCCGCTCTCATTGAAGCCGTCCGTTCACCCGCGTTTATCGCTATCATGGAGCGGCTGGGAGGATATGAGACACAGGAGACCGGCAGGCTCCGGCCGGGAACCGGATGATTATCGGCCGGTCGCGCAGAAAAACCTGATAACCGGCATTGTCCGGAAAGGTCTGCCCACGAATTTTCATTGTGCATTTTCGTACATCGGCTCCCCCCATATCAGAAAACCGGGGATTCAGGAATCACTTTGCAACAAACGCCCCTGCTGCAATACGGGCATGCTTTTCCAATCCGGCTGCAGGGATTTTTTTCCTTTTTCATGAATAATTCTACGGCGTAAGTTAAACACCCTGTTGCAAAAAGAAATTTGTGTTAACTTAACCTGTCGAAATTAAACACTTGTACATTTGCAAACATTTAACTAACCTGCAGGGCAACATTGATTTTACGACGACAAGTGTGTGATACGCATGGCGTTTTCAGTACATGTAAACATGGAGCGGTGCACCGGTTGTGGCAACTGTGTCATCGCATGTCCGGTTGATGCACTCGAACTTTATACGATCGATCCGGCTACTAAGGAGAAGATCTATGCAGTCCGTAACGGAAAGTCCATTCATCTGGATGTCAAGGCCGAACTTTGTGCCGGCTGCGGTGTCTGTGTGAATGCCTGCCCGTATGATGTGATCCGTCTCTCCGGAAAGGGAGTGATGGAAGCAACCGAAGCCTGAAGTGAGGAAGAGCATGACAAAGTCAATTTCCCTTAACCTGATCTCCGGCAGGACGATCCAGCAGGGTGTCGCAATCGAGAGCGGAAAGGAGAAGGACTCCTACCGTACCGCATGCGGCATCATCGAGATGGACTCCTCCGACTTAAAAGCACTCGGGGCATGGAAGAACACCAACGTGAAGGTCACGAGCGAGTATGGCAGCGTCGTCGTCAAAGCTGTCGA
>JAAZNH010000156.1 GCA_012798365.1 Methanomicrobiales archaeon
CGACAATACAGTAAAATTCATCCTGAAACAACCCATCTCCACATTCCTGTATAAATTATCCGGTTTCAAGATCATCCCGGAACACATCTACAGTAAGGTAACTGATCCGGCAAATTACCTGGCACCGGACGCCGTTACCGGAACCGGACCCTACAAGCTTGCCCAGTACAACAAGGAACAGGGATCCTACCAGTATGTTGCCAATGATAAATACTGGGGGCCTGCCCCTGCAATAAAAACGGTTGAGTTCATCCCGGTCAGCGATGCCCTGATCGCATTCGAACAGGGCCAGATCGATTTCAATTCTGTAACACCGGATGTCCTTGACCGGATCAAGGCAAACAAGGACTTACGGATTGTCCAGCAGCAGGCGTTCTGGGGATATGAATTCTACTTCAACGAGAAGAAGCGGCCGGAACTGGCTGACCCGAAAGTCAGGCAGGCGTTTGCTTATGCAATCGACCGCAACGAGCTGGTAGAGAAGATCCAGCGGGGTGCAGGAAAGCCGGGTAACATGGGTATCCTTCCCAATGACCATATCTGGTATAATGCCAACCAGCCGGCGTACACCTTTGATGTTGCAAAAGCAAAAGCACTTCTCGATGAGAGCGGCTGGAAGGACACGGATAATGACGGTATCCGCGACAAGGACGGAAAGAAACTGTCCTACACGCTCAGCCTCGGGAGTGAGGAGGCCCGCATTGGTGAACTCATCAAGGAGCGCATGAAAGATGCAGGAATTGATATCCAGGTCAAAGCCCTCGAAAGCAAGGCCCGGGATGCCAACCTCAAGAAAGGCGACTTCGAACTGCTGGTAAGCGGGTTTGGCGGCTGGGGACAGGATGCCGATTACCTGAGGGTCCGGTACAGCGACACGACATCAGGTACCACCAACACGGTTGCTCCGCTGGCAGCGGTTTTCGGGTATCATAATGACAAGCTCAATGCTCTCGCGGCACAGGAACTTGCGGAACTTGATGAAGGGAAGCGCAAACAGATCGTCTACGAGATGCAGGAGGTTCTTGCAGCAGATGTCCCGACCATCCCGCTGTATTATACCACGAGTATTGATGCATGGCCCATGTCGAAATACGACGGGTGGATGAACATGTATGATCACCATGCCCGCACACACAGCAAGCTTTCATTCCTGAAGAGGGAAGGCATTGCAGCCCAACGATAATACCAGCACCTGGGCTGACTGCTGGGACGCAGCAGCACAACACATGGAAAGCCTGTCGGATGGGACTCTTGGTGCTGTCTGGAACCGGAGGTCGGATGTTTTTATCCGCGGCACCGGGGGAGAACAGCGCCAGAAGCGGGCATCCGATGTGCTTGAGATGCTTAGGGAGGCCGGGTTCTCTCCCAGGGGAAAGCGAATACTGGACATCGGGTGCGGGCCGGGAACCCATACCCTCCCGCTTGCCCGGGAAGGGGCTGTCGTCACCGCACTCGATATATCAGAGGCCATGCTGAACCGCATCCGTGAGACTGCACTCGAGGAAAAACTGGACATTACCACGCAGGAAGGATCATGGTGGTCTCTGGATATTGACAAACGCGGGTTCCGGAATTCCTTTGATCTTGTGATTGCGTCCATGACACCGGGCGTAAGGGACCGGGAAACATTCGACCGGATGATGGCATGCTCGAAAGGTTACTGTTACTACAGCAACTTCATCAGTAAGGCAGGCGACAGGCTGCTTCCTGAAATCTA
>JAAZNH010000019.1 GCA_012798365.1 Methanomicrobiales archaeon
ATAATTTTTTTTTTGCAAAAATTAAAAAAAAAGTTAAGAGAAAATTTTTTAAAAAAATTGAAAAAAATTTGGAAAAAAATGCCACGGATCAATCCCCTTCAAACCACAAAGTTCCGGTAAGCCCCTTATGTGGTTGCTGCCCTTCAGCCCAACACCGGACGAATCCCCCCTGCTCCGGCGAGCTCCGTCGGAAAAGGGCCTGCAGGACCCTACTAAGAATGTGCGTACTGCGGTGGACAAAAATTGTCCGGAAAGAGCCCCTGATGGACAGATCTGTACAATACCCACAGGTGTCACCTGATCTTCGTCTCACGCCAGGCGAGGGCGGGTTCCACCTCCGCCGTAAAACCCACTCATATTTGACTTCGAAGAACCTGATGGTTCTTCTCCTGTCTCATCTCTGATGAGATTCGACACCTCTAAAATCCGGGCCCGTAACAGGCCCGGTTGTACGAGTTTTGCCTCACACCCCCATTTTGCAGAGGCAATGTTATGGGAAAATGAGGTAACAGACCTGGCAAAAATCACGTTTTTCAGGCGGGAAACCATGAGGGAATATATAGCAACGTTACAAGGGCCGTTAAGCGTATGAACCCGTGTTCCTGTAAAGGGGGATAGGGAAAAGGCGATCCTGCGGGGTGTTACGGCCCCCGGTCCGGAACCACAGGAACTCCCCCCTGCTCTCGCACTGGTCGCACACCGGTTTCTTTTAAAAAAAAACGGCCGGACTGTTCACCATTTTTTTCATAAAAAAAAAGAAACGAGCAAACAAAAATCCGGTAAAAATTTTAAAAAAAATTCCGGTCCTACGATTTGCCAAACTCGCCCGGCATCCCGTCTTCTAAAATTGTCTCATCCTCATCAAGGATCAGGTGGTCCTGCGAGCCGACCTGGTAATATTTCTTGATGAAGTCCCGGACCTTCTCCGACTCGATCCAGCCCATGTCCAGCTGCGTGATGATCCGGTCGATCTCCCGGGCCTGCGCCACGATCTTCTCGGTGATATCGCCCGGGGCAAGGCTGGAAAGGCCGACAATCACGGCAAGCGGGTTGCGGATGTGATCGCCAAGGATCGCGAACTGCTCGATGTTCTTCTCGATCTGCTCGAGTGCTTTTCTCTTGGCCATCTCCATCTGCTTGCGGTCCGTGATATCAATGAAGGACGCCATGATGCAGAGGGGGTTACCGGAATCGTCCCGCACCACATTCATCCAGAGCAGGACATAGAAGGGCTTCTTGTTATATTTCAGGAGCGCAATCTCGCCAAACCAGCTGTTGTTACGGGACAAGGCTTCCCGCACGGATGCAAACTTCTGGGGAGAATTAATGAAATCAGTGACGCTGCGGCCGATGAACTCTTCCTCATGATGGAACTCCATGAGGCGCAGAAGTGACTGGTTGACATACGTGATCCTGTGGTCAAGATCAAGGATGGCGATGGCATTGATGGACGAACTGATGGCATGGTCCTTGATGAGCAGGGCGAGTTCCGCATGCTTGCGTTCCGTGATATCAACAACATTCACGACAAACGAATCATCCGGGAGCCTGCCTGCTGAAAGGAGGACCCACCTTGTGCCCCCGGAATCTGCATGGAACCGGGCCTCAAAATTCTCAACGCTCCGGTTGATCGTAAGCAGGTGCAGGAATTCCTCCTTCTTAGCAGCATCGATGAAAAAATCCCCGAAGGATCGCTCGAGCAGCTCCTGTTCGGTATGCGAAAGAAGCAGGGCAAACCGGCTGTTCACTTCACGGATGGCAAGCGTTTTCAGGTCCACCAGGCCGACTCCGGCCTGCGAGTGGTTGAAGAGACTGCGGTACTTCACTTCATTTTTCCGCATGTGGGTTGCAAGGCTTGAGACAACAACCGAGACGCCGATGAGCACATAGCAGATTACCGATGAGGTGATGAGCATGCCGATATCATGGCCAAGGAACGTGTACACGAGTCCGAGATACGCGGCGGAGATCAGCACTGCGAATATGGGCCCGCGGTGCGGGTACCAGTACGCTGCAATAACCACCGGGATGTAAAAGAGGTTCGGGGCAACATCATTGTTGCCGTAATACAGGGAAAGGATGTTGATCAGGAGGGCAAGGACGGTTGTGTTGATGACAATGAAGAGCCAGAGATTGGAGAGGCTTTCCTCACGCTCAATGAACAATTTACCATTCGTCATTGTATTGCTCAGCACCCGCCCGGAGAATTCTGCCCCTTACATATTCCTTGTACGTATTTAGGTCAATAGCATAACTGACTATTAAAGGGTTCTTATTTGGATTGATTACGATTCAGCAGGGGATTGGTGCCGGGAGGCCGGTAAAACGGTTTGGCAGACCAGACCGCTGAACACGAACGCAGGGAAAAACCAGCGGCAGGATTGTAGCGCCGGATCAAATGCCCTCACCATTCCTGCCCAATCCCTTACCCGAGTCCCCACTGCGCAAGGGTTGTCCGCGAGGGATCGACATCGTCCCACTGCCAGCCGAGCGCCTCGATGATCCGCGAGATCGGCTGCTTGATGGTCTTCTCAAGCATCAGCTCCCAGTCAACAAGGAACTCTTGGGGCACCTGGTCTGCATACTCAAAACAGAGCACATCCGTCTTGGGATATTTTGCCGTGACCTGTCTGATATAGATCCGCTTGGGTTTGCTGCCCTTGCCAAACTCGGTCTTCAGGTGCTCGTTGGCATACTTTGCCCCCCGGACCTGCGCATCGTCCGTATCGTAATCATCAAGGGATTTGCCGATGCCGCCCGGGATCCCGACTTCATCAAGAGAATATTTCCCGGCCCGATATTTTTTGATCACATCAGAGAGGAACGCCTTGATGCCGGCATACTCTTCACCAGCAAGGATCATCTCCATGACCCGCTTCTGGACAAACTTGGTGATCTGCGGGGTATCGCTTCGCTTGATCTCGAACCCCACGATATCGGTCTCGTTGACATCCTTGCCCTCTTTCCAGATGAGGTTACCGGCGTACCGCTTCTTCTTGCCGGCCTGGAAGAACCGCTTGTAGATCTTCTCGAACTTGATGGAGAAGAAATGCATATCGGCATTCAGCTCGGCCTTTGCAAATTTCTGGTAACTCTCGTTGAGCGTTTTCTCGATTGCCCGTGCAGCCGCGATGGTCTTTTCCGTATCAAGAGGCGGCAGCTGGACCATGCAGGAGTCGGTGTCGCCGTAGATGACCGTGTAGCCCTGCAGTTCGATGGTCTTCCTTGTGTGTTCGATGATTGCCCGGCCAACGGACGTGACGGCAGCGCCGATCTCCCGGTCAAACAGCCGGAAGCGGGTGTACCCCGAGACGCCGTAATACGTGTTCATGATCACCTTAAGCACGTTCTGCTGCATGTCGTACATGACATACTGCGGTGAACCGAAGGGGAAGGTGTTGCGCAGGGCTTTCTTCTCGTCGCGTTCCTTGAGAAGCTCGGATATGATGCTCCGCGTGAGACCATCCGGCTGTTTTTTGAACCGGATCCCGTTGGGCGCCCGCAGTTCGCCGTCCGGTGATTTGGTCTCGGGCGATGCGTTGATGGTCATCATGGCCATCGGGTAGAGCGATTTTAAGTCGAGCACGACCACGTTCTCCCGTACGCCCCGGCTGGGCTCAAAGACCGTTGCGCCTTCAAACTCCTCGGCATTGGCAAAGCCCTTTGAGGGGAGGACATAGGTGCCAAACGCCTTTTTCAGAACGTAGACATCGATAACACTTGAGGAGTTGAGCGTCTTGTCAAGCGGGCAGCCCACGTACCGGGCGATCTCGCGGTAGAAGTCGATGATGTTGTCCTTTTTGTTGATACCAACGCAGAGCTCAACGTCTTTGAAGTTATACTCAACAAGGAGCGCCGGCTGGTCCCTCCAGAGATCGGAGATGGTGCCGGTGTACCGCACTTTCTGCTGGCCGAGTTCCTCCATCGCAATGGCATCGAGCCGGTACGATTCCTTGAGCGTTGAGTGCATCTTTTTGTACGCCGTGAGCAGATCGAAGAGAGCCCGGCCCCGCAGCGCATTGCGCTCGGTCATGCCCGGGATCCGGGCAAGGGAGTCGGACCGCAGGCCGAGCTTCTCCATCCTGCCCGTGATATAGGGCATATCGAAATCCACAAAGTTCCAGCCGGAGAGGACGTCCGGGTCGCGGGCAATGATGTAGGCAACAAACGCCTTCAGCATCGATGTCTCATCGGCAAACGTGCAGATCGTGTGCGTGCCTTTCCGGAAGCAGCCGTTCTCAAGCCCGCCTTCTGCTTCCTTTGCTTCCACATCGGATGACGCACCTTTGCCAAACAGCAGAAACGTGGTGTAATCATTATCGAACGAATCGTGGCAGGTGATGCAGATGATCGCGTCCCGCTGGGGATCGGGAAAACCCCGTTCATCCTCACATTCAATATCGATGATGCAGGTCCGGGCCGGCGCATCGACTTCCGCAGGAGTGATCTCCCCGTAGCTGACGGGGGTGGATGGAGCCGCGATTCCCCCGGTGAGGCCGGTGTCGATCATGAACCGGGTCGCAAACGGGATATCCGCCTCAAAATGGCGGTACCGCTCGCGTACTTCCCGGACATCGCCCGGCCGCTGCGTGAAGAGCCGGCGGAGCGGTTCGCCCCGGATTGAGCGGTAAAGGGTATCCGGCTCTAAGGATGCCTGCTGGGGAAGGGGGACAGATTCTGCCTGGTCTGCCGGGATATAGAGGTACGGCCGGAAACCGGTCACATCGATCCGGGTCGCTTTTCCTTTCCCGTCACGACCAAAAATATGGATAACCGGGCCATCGGGCGAGTTGCTGTACTCAACCTGGTTGATGGCGATATTGATACCGGAACGTGAACCGTCCGGGACGGGCGCCCGGGAGACTGATTCTGTAAGCGTGGACTGGGACGACATGATCAGGAAACAACTTTGCTGCAGAGATTTTTCGCAAAGGTTCCGGCAGCGGTCATCTTCCCGGTCTCCCATGCATCAAGATCCCATTCCTCAATACCCAGGATCCCTTCGCGCCCGATCCGGACCGGCACGCCAAGGGAACAGCCCGAGATCCCGTACTCGCCTTCAAGAACAGACGAGCAGATGGTCAGTTCCCGGGTATCGGAAAGGACCATGCGGACCAGGTTTGCCAGGTGAAGGGCCGGTCCAAAGACCGTGCCGCCTTTGCCTTTGATGATCTCCATGCTTGAACCGCGGAGTTCGGAAAGGATTTCGTTCCGGAGCGGGGCCGGGACTTGTGCCGGGAGGCGCGAGAAGACCGGTACCTGGTGTTCCCCGTGCTCACCCAAAACGAAGGGGATACCGGAAATGTTCCGGTGCCGGAGCGCAACACCGAACCGTGCACTGTCAAGCTGGCCGCCAAACCCGATACAGCGTTCCCGTGGCAGGCCGGTCTTTTTACAGAGATAGTAGTTGTTGGTGTCCATCGGGTTTGTCACAGTTATCAGGATCCCGGAGAAACCGTTCAGGAAACTTGTGCAGTCATTGGTTGCCGGCAGGTTTGCATCCAGCAGATCAGCCCGCGTCTTCACGGTAGGGTTCCGCGGTAGTCCGGCCGCAAAGAGACAGATATCAGCACCGGCTATCTCGTTCCTGTCAGTACTGATGGTGATGTCAAGACCGGTATGGTGCAGATCCAGCACCTGCGCTTTCAGAAGATCCGGAACATTATCATACAGGACAAGTTCGTCAACAATCCCAAGCGCCGACGCCATATATGCGACCTCGCCACCTATCCTCCCCACTCCAACAACTGCAAGGCGCGCCATTACGGTACCAGTATGGGTATGCTAATAATAAATAACGACCATTTCCTGATGAATGGTACAGATCAGGCCGGGAGCAGGAACGGTTGGCGGGGTCGCGCTTGATAACCACCTCCTGCTCGCAGCCGGCATTCTTGGTACGACAGGGGCCTCCTTATCCCGGATGCTGCTCCTTGGCGCTGGCGGCGTTGTGACAAAATCTATCGGCCCCGTGCCTAAGGACGGCCACGCGGGGCCCTGTCTCGTGGTGCTGGAGGAAGGGCTGTTAAACGCGATGGGGCTCCCGAACCCCTCAAAAGAGTTTGTCGGTGAGATCTCCGGGCTTGCAAAGCGGCCGGTCATTGCCAGCATCTTCGGCGGCACACCGGAAGAGTTCGGGGAGGTTGCCTCCTGGTTTGATGGCAGGGTTGCGGGATTTGAACTGAACCTCTCCTGCCCCCACGCGGAAGGCTACGGAGCAGCGATCGGCAGCGACCCGGCCCTGGTCGAGGCCTGCACCCGTGCCGTGACAAAGACCGGTCTTCCCGTCTGGGTCAAACTGACCCCGAACGTGACCGATATCACGACAATCGGCCGGGCTGCGGAGAAAGGCG
>JAAZNH010000020.1 GCA_012798365.1 Methanomicrobiales archaeon
CAGCCGACCCTGACCCTGGTCTACTCCGAGGAGCCGCTCGACACCCAAAGTCTTGCGTTCATCATGCTCTCCGGGCCGCTCCTGAGCCTCCTGCTCGCGTTCATCTGCCTCTGCCTCATGCCGCTCGGGGGGATGTGGAAGACCGCCGGTATGATCGGGTTCTCCATCAACCTCCTTACCGCGGTCTTTGACCTGATGCCCATCGCCCCCTGCGACGGGAAGATTGTCTTTGTGTGGAACCGGCTTGTCTGGGGAGTCATTGCCCTCCCGCTCCTGCTGCTGTATTTTATCGTGAACCTGTAACGGTGAAGCCGCCTTGTGCCCGCCGCGGGAGCAGGCACCGTCCCGCGGCGGCAAAAGGAATATACCCCACCACATACTATTTCCCCCTAAACACATGCCGGTGACTCATGCCTGCGGCACCCCGTATCCTGATTGTTGACGATGATACCATCATCACCCATCTCATCTCCACCATGCTCCAGAAGAAGGGGTACACTATCGCGGGGATCGTGGCAAAGGGCGAGGAATCGGTGGTAAAAGCCGCGGAACTGAACCCCGATCTCGTGATCATGGATGTCACCCTTGCCGGTACCATGGACGGGATGGATGCTGCGCATTATATCTTCCAGCTCTTCCACTGCCCGATCATCTTCATTACGGGAATCTCGGACGAGGAGAAACTTGAGCGCCTGACGTGTTCCCGGCCCTACGGGATCATCTTCAAGCCGTTTACAGCAATCGAGATCAACACGAGCGTCAGGCTTGCCCTGTACAACCACAGCACCCGGGTAACCCTGCTCGGGGACGGCCCGCTGGGCGATACCCGGAAGATGATGGACAATACCCGTGAGGCGGTCATCCTGCTTGACAAGCGGGGCCGGATCATCTTTCTGAATACCTTCGCAACCTGGTTTGTGGATATCCCCCAGCAGCAGGCCCTCATGCGGCACTGGCGGGATGTCCTGATGATCATCAATGACCAGACGGGTGAGGAGGTGAAGGACCCGGTGACCGAGGTTGCAGCCCAGATGGCCGGGATCCTCTATGATACCAATACCGCGATTGTCACCACCACCTCGAAGCGCCGGAAGGTGAACCTCGCTGTCCGCCCGGTCAAGGATGACCGCGACCGTCTCCTTGCAGTCCTGATCTCCTTGAAGGAGAAACCGCCCAAAGCCTGAACACTCTGACCTCCGCCCCGGTGAACCATATGCCCCCGCCCCCCACGATCCTGATCGCGTGCGGTGATCTCATCATCGCCAACCTGGCCTCCCTCATGCTCCAGAAAAAAGGATATGGTATTGCCGGGAGCGTGACAAACGGGGAGGACGCGCTGGTTAAGACCGCGGGTCTTGTGCCGGATCTTGTGGTCATGGACGTCAGTCTTGCCGGGCCCATGGATGCGATCGATACGGGTCATTACATCTACCAGATCTTCCATATCCCGGTCATCTTCATTGCGGCAAATACTGATGAGGAGAAACTTGCCAGGATCAAAATTGCCCAGCCGTACGGGGTGGTCTTCCGGCCGTTTACCCAGGTCCAGATTGCGACCAGTGCAGATATCGCTCTTTATGTCCATACCGACCGGATCAGCAGTCTGGGCCCGCTCCCGCTGGGCGATTCCCGCAGGATGATGGATCTCAATGACGAGGCAGTCATCATCCTTGACAAGCGGGGCCGTGTCCTCCTCTTCAATACGTTTGCCTCGTGGATGCTGGACCTGCCGCTTTCAAAAACATTCCTGCGGCACTGGCGGGATGTGATGATGTTCACCAGCGATGCAACCGGGGAAGAAGTGAGCGACCCGGTTACGGGAGCAACCCGGAACATGGCCGGTGCGATTTACGATGCGAGCATCTCGCTTGTGACAACCACCTCAAAGCGCCGGAAAGTGACCCTTGCTGTCCGCCCGATCGGGGACAACCGCGAGCGGCTCATCGGTTCGATGATGTCGATAAAGGAGAACAAGAAAACCTATCTGTAATCCCTTCCCACGTCATGGGAAGGGAGTCTATGGAACACGTCCGCAAAGCCTTCAACCGGTTCGCCCATGAATACGATACCCACCGGGAATACATCATCCCGGACATGCGCAACTATTACGGCGCTGCGGTCTGGGCTATGGAGACACAGGAAACCTGCCCGGAGATCCTCGATGTCGGGGCCGGTACCGGCCTTCTGAGTGCGTATGTGCTGGAAAAGTTCCCCGATGCCCGGCTGACCCTGATGGATATCTCGGAAAAGATGCTGGACATGGCCCGTCAGCGGTTTGCCGCCCGGCCGGAGACGAAGTATACTATCTGTGACTACAGCAGGACAGAGCTGGGCGGGCCATACGATATCATCTGCTCGGCGCTCTCGATCCATCACCTGGTGACAGAAGACAAACGGCAGCTCTTCCACCGGATCCATGCAGCCCTCCGTCCAGGGGGCATGTTTGTCAATGCTGACCAGGCGGATGGAGAGACCCTGTACTTCCGGGAGCGAAACCTCCGGTACTGGAACGGGTTTTTGAAGAGCGGTCCGATGAGCCCGGAGCAGCACGCCGAGATCCTGAACCGCCGCAATACCCTTGACAAGAACGAGAAACTGTCGCTCCAGCTCTCCTGGTTGCGCGAGGCCGGGTTTGCTGATGTGGATGTTGCCTACAAGAACCGGACCTTCATCGTCACCGTGGCGCGGAAAGCATGAGGTGCGGTTGTTCACGCCCCCTTTATATGTTCGTGATAAAAACCTGAAAAATTTCAAAATATTTTTATAAATGTGGGTTAACCCTGCTATCTCAAATACGGGTGCTCCTGCATGAACCGCCACTCCCACATCCTGCTGGCAGCTGTTATCGCGCTCCTCGTGCTGGCAGCGGTATCCCCGGCTGCTGCTGGAGGCGTGGCGAACTGTTCCCTTGCAGGGACCCCGGTATCAGGGGAGAACGCGGAGCTTATCACGGCAGGGTCCGGCACGGTATACCGGGGCAGCACGTTCTCCATTACGCTCGAGGGCAGGCCGTTTGCGGAATACTACCTCTGGGTGCGGGACACTGCTGATCTGTCCGGGGCTGCGCATGACCGGCCTCCCGTCATCCTTCCCGGCCAGGCAGGCGTCACCATGGACCCGGAGAGCGGCCCTTACACTGCAGGGTCCTTTGTGGTTTTTGGAAGCGGGGGCAGGACCATTCTTGACAATATCCCCCCGTCTGCCCCGGGTGCCCCCAGTACCGGCTATTATGCCCGGGTTGCCACCGGCCCGGATGGGGACCGGACCGTGAAATTCCAGACCGCGTTTGAAACCCGGCCTGGCAGGTATCGCATTGCCGCGGAAAACTGCGAAATTGCCGATGAGGTCATCGTGAACGTAGAAAAGGGGGCGTTCTCAATCCGGGCAGACGGGGAGCAGAAGTACGCCATGAACGAGACCATCCGGCTCCATGGGACAAACCAGGAGACCAATACGACGTTTTTTATCCTCACCGGCCCCGGACTCCCCCGGCCCGGCGTGAGGCTGACCCGGCCATCCACGGCTGTCATCAATGGCGATGCAGTATCTTTTGATTCAGTCACCGGCGGGGAGAATGGCACCTGGACGTATTCCTGGACCCCGGCGGCGCAGGACCTTCCGGGCGGGACCTACACCATCTATGGGACCAGTTACCCGTTCGACACCGAACACCTGGATGTGGCAGCCTACAGCACCGTATCGATCATTCTCCTGGGACCCCCGACCCAGGCCACGACAACCCCTGCAGATCCGGCCACGCTCCCTTCGAATCCCGCCCCGACCATGGCAGCTCCCCCGGATACGCCGCTTCCGGAAAACCCTGCAGAGCTCCCTGCCGGAACTACCAGGCCGGCAATTAAGGCCACGGCAACCGCAGTACCACCCCCTCTCCCCACGACTTCCGCCCCCGTAACCCGGAAATCTCCGGTGGATCCGGCTCTTGCAGGTGCTGCCCTCCTCATCGGGACCGTGGCCCTCCTTGTAAAACAGGCGTGATGGTTAGCCGCCCCTCCTCCTGCCTCTCCGGCCCGGCCCTCCGTTGATGGGATGACTCCGGGTTCCCATGGCTTTATGACTCCTCGCGCGAAAACGGATCAGCAGGAGAGACCTGTGTGCACGTGCGAACCCGGGTCTCACTCGTTCTTTTCATCGCGGTTTTGTGTGCACTGCCGGCATCCGGGGTGTCAGCTCCTGTGGCCGGGGCGGTTCCTGCTGCTGCGGACACGTCCGGTACGCCCCCGCAGGATGCTGCGGCATACATCAGCGAGGGAAAGTCTGCCGTGGCCGGGCAGAACTGGACTGAGGCCCTTATCATCACGACAAAAGGCCTTGCCTGGTACCCTGACGATCCCGAACTGCTCTGCGTACAGGGTTATGCCTACCTGAAGATCGGCCAGTACCAGAGATCCGTAGACCAGGTATCCCGGGCAATCCCGCTCGATCCCCGGGCTGTGCGGTATGCCAACCGCGGGTATGGATACCTTGCCCTCGGGAACTACACGGCAGCTCTTGCAGATGCAGAGTCCGGCATCGCACAGGATGCCGAGTACTCAACCAGTTACGGTGTGAAGGCTCTTGCCCTGCAGGGAATGGGAAAGAACCAGCAGGCTCTTGACGCGATCGATACTGCCCTTGGGAAGGCGCCGGACTCTGCCCATTACTGGCACGTGAAAGGCCGGATCCTGGCATCCATGGGGGACTGTAGTGGTGCAACTTCTGCACTTGAGAAGTCCCTTGCGATCGATCCCGGGTATTCCCTCCCATATCCCTCGTTTGGCAGTGCAGGCCGGGCCCTGGAGCAGCTCAGGACAGAGTGCCCGCCGGTTTCCGCCTCGCCGTCAGCGACAACCCCGAAGGCTTCCGCGGGTGCCGTTGCGCTCCCCGGGCTATGTCTTGCAGCTGCCCTGCTCCCCGGGCTCCGGAGATAATCCTTCCGCTCTTATTCCCTTATGGAACGGCAAAATTCCCGGCCGGCGAGGATCAGGCCCACCGCTGGAGGTAAATGAGGGTGACATGAATCACCGCACATACCATGGTGACTCCCGCCATCCGCATGTGCCAGGAGAACGGCACCTGGTACTTTCCTTTGAGGACCAGGTACCCGAGTACGGCTGTCACGAACAGGCAGATGATCGTCAGCATGCCAAAAAAGATCGGGAGGGGAATGCCGAAAACCACGGTATATGCAAGGGATGCAGCTGCATTGGTCATACACCATCCTTATTCTGTCAGGCTTTATCAGCATTGTTCTCCCGGGTTCCCCCGCCGGTCCCGTTCCGTGAGGTAGCGTATTACCTACTAGACAAGGATGGATCTGACTGGGGAAAAAAAGCCGGCCGGCAGGCGGGAAGGAACACTGTAAAAAAAACCATCAGAAAGAAAAGTAGCGAGGGATGGATTTGAACCATCGATCTACGGGTTATGAGCCCGTCGGGATATCCTGACTACCCTACCTCGCTTCCTATAATCAGGGTTATACTATACTCCTGATGCGCAGATATACTTTACTGGACTCTGCCCGATTGGGCAGGGTGCCTTTGAAGGGGCGCCAGATTAATCTACCAGCGGTGAATAAAGAGAACCATGGATGACGAGCTTGCGCTTCTGAAGGAAAAGCGCAGGAAGGAGCTTGAGGAGAAGATGAAGCACGCGAAGAGTGGCGGGGTGGAGCATGTGAGCGAACTGCAGTTCCAGCAGTTCATCACCACCCACCCGTATGTGGTTGTTGACTTCTGGGCGGAGTGGTGCGGCCCCTGCCAGCGGATCGCGCCGATCATGGATGAACTGGCCATTGAATTTGCCGGAAAAGTCACGTTTGGCAAGTGCAACACGGATGAGAACCGGCGGCTGGCCATGCAGTTCAATATCGATGCAATTCCTGCGATGATGCTCTTCTCCAAAGGGCAGCTTGTGGACAGGATCATCGGGGCATACCCCAAGGACGCTATCCGGGAAAAGATCGTCCGCCGGTTTAACCTTGACTGATCCGGGCCCTCTTTTACCCGGTGTTTTTTTTTATCAGCAATCCATTGATGGTATCTGCAGAATGCCACCAGCGTCTCTTTCCGGAATCAAAGATGCAGGAAAAGAAGCGTATGCCCGCCTCCCGTATCGGGTGATCGCTCTCCTTGTTCCCCTGCTCGTCTTTCTTCTTCCGCTGGCCCTCATCGCAGCTACTCTCCCGTGGAATTCATTCCTTACCCTGACCGGCCTCATGGTTGCGTATATGCTGCCTCCTGCCGGAAAAGAGACGGTTATCCCTGTGGGGATCGTTCTTGGGATCCCCTGGATCACGATGGCACTCGCGATTGCCCTCATCGATATCGCTACCGGCCTTTTCATGGTCCTGAATTTTGACCTGGTCTACCGCCTCCCCTGGCTCGGCCCGTTCTTCGTAAGACTGACGGATTCAACAAGGGATTTTTTGAACGACCACCGCTGGCTTAAGGGGATGTGGTTCTTTGCCGTTGTTCTTATGGTGATGGTCCCGGTATTCGGGAGCGGGGGGGTGCGGGGTTCCCTTGCAGGCAAGCTGCTTGGACTGGGTAATCCGCTGACCTTTGCCGCAGTTGTGGCGGGTGCCCTGATCGGCTGCTTTGGCATCGCACTAGGGTCGGATGCGATCCTCGTGTACCTTTGCGCGAACGGATCCCTCCCGGACAATGTTCTTGAGTTGGCCTGCGGCACCTGACCCCTCACAGGATATCCTGCCATCATTACCCTGCGGCAGCCTGCCTGCAGTATGCCAAAGGTTGATGTATTTGTATTCTAATTAACAATAGACACGACCGGCTCAGATCAGTATCAGCCGGAAATCCCTGCAGGACAGCAATGCCCTCCAGGATGCATGCGGACGGTGACAGGAACC
>JAAZNH010000157.1 GCA_012798365.1 Methanomicrobiales archaeon
CGCAGTACACTTTCCCGTCATCCCGCTTATCGTAAAAGGGGCAGGAGGTCAATTTGTTGCCCGAGGGCGATACCCAGTAATAGATCCGCTCAATGTGCGTAAGATCCTGCATCCCGAGACCGCGGCCGGTCCGGACCGTCCCGTCACGGAACCGGATCCAGACATGCTGCAGGATATCATCCCGCCGACCGGCAATCCAGGGGACCAGGTCCTGCGGGATCCCTTTCTGGTCCCAGCCCCATTTCTCACAACAGACCCCGCACTGGAGACAGTCCTGTTCCCGGCCCATGATTGTTCCGGCATACATTGTGCCGGAAAAGGTAATACGTATTGGCTTTTCCCAAAGGAAAACTGCCAAATATTTTTGACGGACTAACGCACATATTTACGGAGAGCAGGTACAGTATGCCGCTACCTGTACCCAAAAAAACCGGTGAATTATCCCCGCCCGGTTACCCGAACATTATGCCCCCCTTCACTATCCTCTATGTTGATGATGAGCCCGACCTGCTCGTTCTTGGAAAAGCCTTCCTGGAAACCATCGGGGATTTCACCATCGATACCCGCGAGTCGGCGCCCGAAGGCCTGGATGCAATCCGGTCGGGGAAGTATGATGCAGTCATATCGGATTTCCTGATGCCGGAGATGAACGGCCTTGAATTTTTAAAACAGGTGCGCAGCGAGTTTGGCAACATTCCCTTCATCCTCTTCACCGGCCGGGGCCGCGAGGATGTGGTCATTGAAGCCATCAATTACGGCGTGGACTTTTATATCCAGAAAGGCGGGGATGTAAAAGCCCAGTTTGCCGAGCTGGCCCACAAGATCCGGATGGCGGTTGAACGCAAACGGGCCGTTGATGAGCGGATCGAATCCGAGAACCGGCTCATCACCATCTTCCATGCAAGCCCCATCCACCAGATGATCACCGAGTACACCACTGACCGCATCATCGATATCAATGACCGTTTCCTGCGGGATCTCCATCGCACCCGCGAAGAGATTATCGGACATACAACCTCCGAAATCGGGCTGATGCCGGACCCGGCAACCATGCAGGAGCTGAAACGGGAACTGGCAGCCTCGGGCTTTGTCCGTAATGTCCCGGTCACGGTGCGGGGAAGCAGGGGGAATGTTTACACGTCCCTCACCTCCATGACCCGGCTGCAGGTGCATGACAAGGATCTCGTCTATACCCAGTCCGTTGATATCACGCCGCAGAAAAAAGCGCAGAATACGATCAATGCGCTCCTGAACGCAACACCGGATGTTTCGATGATGCTCGATACCAGCGGGCGCATCATGACAGTCAACCAGGCTGCATCCGACCGCTACGGGATCCCGGTCAAAGATCTCATGGGCATGGATGCATTTACCCTCCAGTCCGAAGACTATGCCCCCCGGAGACGTTCCTGGTTCAACCGGGTGCTGGAAACGAAAAAACCCCTGGTCCTCACCGATGACCAGACCGGGCGGGTATACGAGAACCATCTTTTCCCGGTCCTGGACCCCGCTGGCGAGGTGACCGCGATTGCCCTCTATTCCCACGATGCAACGGACGAGGTCGCAGCCCGGCTTGCCCTGAAGGAATCAGAGGCCAAGTATCGTCTTGTCGTGGAGCACAGCCACGATTCCATCTATATCTACCGGGACAACCACTTTCTTTTCATCAACAGCCAGGCCGAGGAACTCAGCGGGTACTCGCACGAAGAACTGATGGAGCAGGACATCTGGGACCTTATCCACCCTGACGACCGGGCATACCTGAAGGAACGGGCCCTCCAGCGGTTTGCCGGAGGTGAAGTCTCTTCCTCTTTTGTAGCGCGGATATTACGAAAAGACGGCAGTGTCAGGATTGGCGAATTCTATGTCGACCTGGTGGAATTCCTGGGCCGGATCGCGATTCTGGGCATCGCGAGGGATATCACAGAGAAACGACGGGCAGAAGAGGCGATCCGCGAGCGTGAAGAGCAGCTCCGCTCGCTTGCCGACAACCTCCCAAGCGGCATGGTATACCAGCTCATCATGGACCGGGACGGCGGCCGCAGGTTTGTGCAGGTCAGTGCCGGTGTGGAGGCGATCCACGAGGTTACCGCGAAGGACGTCCAAGAGGACCCTGCCCTGCTCTATAACCAGATCGCGCCGGAAGACCGGCCCGGGTTCATCGATGCCGAGAACCGTGCCCTTGCCACGATGTCCCCGTTCAGTTATACCGCACGATCCCGCACCCCGTCCGGCCGGGAACGCTGGCTCCTTTTGCGTTCTGCCCCCCGCACCCTCCCCTCGGGGGATACCATCTGGGATGGTGTTGAACTTGACGTAACTGCCTCCCGGCAGGCCGACGAGGAACTCAAGGGGATGTACGAGCAGCTTGCCGCACACCAGGAGGAACTGCAGGGCCAGTACGAGGCGCTCCGGGACGGCCAGGAGCAGATCCTGGAGAGCGAGGAGAAATACCGCACGCTCGTTGAGCACACCGAAGACGGCGTGTTCATCATCCAGGAGGGGAAAATTGCATTTGTAAACGATGCTCTGGCAGACCGGATCGGCTATTCAGCCAGTGACATGATAGGCCGGCCATTCGATCAGTTCATCGTACCGGAAGACCGGGCGATGGTAATGGCGCGCCACACCCGGCGCATTGCGGGGGAGATGCTTCCGGAGAATTATGAATTTTCCCTTATGCACCGCGACGGGGAAACCCGGTCCCGGTTCCGGATACATGTTGGTTTCGGGCGGTACCGCGGAAAAACCGCGATAATCGGGACCCTGCATGATGTAACTGAAGAGAGGAAACGGGAGGCGGCACTTGCGGAAAGCGAGGCACGGTTCCGCGGCCTTACCGAAGAGTCACGCGATACAATTATGCTCTTTGACCGGGATCTTCGGCACATCTATGTCAATGCCAATGCTGAACGGACATCCGGGATTCCGGTAAGCAGGTTCATTGGAAAAACTCATGCGGAACTCGGGTTCCCAAAAGACCTGGTGGCGATCTGGGAAAAAGCCCTGCGCGACGCATTCACTACCGGAAATGTCGGAAGAGTTGAGTTCCAGCTCCCCACAACCGAAGCCTGGATCGACTGGATGATTGTCCCGGTCAGGGATAGCAGTGGAATGGTTAGCGAAGTGGTTACCTCCTCCCGTGATATCACAGAACGCAAGAAAGCAGAAGTTGCACTTGCCCGCAGTGAGGAACTGCACCGAAAGATGGTCATAGCGATACCGGATATCGTTGTCCAGGCTGACCTTGACGGGAATATCCTTTTCATGAACGACAAGGGCCTTGAAGTGGCCGGGATAAAAAACCCTGCTGATATCATTGGTACATCGGTATTCAACTTCTTTTCGTCGGAATGCCTGCCCCTTGCTCTCGAGAATACCAGGAGGATGTTCGAAAAACACCTGGGACCGGTCGAATACCGCATGGTCACAAAGACCGGTAAGAACCTCAGGATAGAAGTGAACGGCGATGTCCTGCGCACACCTGAAGGTGTGCCATATGGCCTCATTTATATCTGCCGGGATGTTACGGGACGCCTTCTGGCTGAAGAAGCGTTGCGACAGTCCGAGGAGATGTACCGGTCCCTGTTGACCGCTTCCCCTGACGGTATCGCGATGGTTGATACCCGGGGATTCCTGACCTACGCATCCCCGCGTGCCCTTGAGATGTATGGCGTCGCGAATGAGAGTGAGGTTCTCGGCACCAGTGTGCTGTCATGGATAGCAGAACAGGAACGGGCAACCGCACAGGCAAGATTCATCGAGATCCAGGAAAAAGGGCTCCTTGTCAACCATGTTTACCGGATGGTCCGTAAGGACGGGACACTGTTTGATGTGGAAATGCACAGCTCTGTCATTCATGACCGGCAGGGATCGGTTACCGGCATAGTCTCGATCCTCAGGGATATCACCGAGCGGGTCCGGGCAGAGACCGCCCTTCACGAGAGCGAGGAAAACTTCCGCAGGCTGGTTTCTGCAACTTTCGATGCCGTCCTTGTATACCAGGACAACACAATCGTCATTGCCAATGATGCAGCCGCCCGCATCGTCGGACTGAAATCCGGGGAAGAACTCAAAGGGAAAAATGCCCTTTCATTCATCCACCCGGACTCCATCAGCACGGTCATAGAACGCCAGAAATACATGCTGGCCACACCGGGCGGAGTAGTGCCCCTTATCGCAGAAAAATTCCTTCATACGGACGGGTCAGCGGTTGATGTCGAGGTCATGGCCTCAACTACCCGGTTTGGAGGGAAGGTTGCGATCCAGGTCATTTTCCGCGACATCACCGAATACCGCCGGGCAGAAGAAGCACTCCGCAAAAGCGAGGAGAACTACCGGCGCATCATCGAGGATATGCAGGATGTGTTCTACCGGACGGACAAGAATGGCATCATTACGATGATCAGCACCTACGGTGCCCGTCTCACCGGGTTCAACGCAGCGGATGAACTGATTGGCCGGTACCATGTGACCGACTTCTATGCCGACCCCAAAGAGCGGGACGCCCTCATGGATATCCTGAAGCGGGACCATGCCGTGAGCGGTTACCCTATCACCCTCAAGGACATCCGTGGGACACTCCACGCAGTCCGGGCCAGCAGCAGGGTTATCCTTGACAAGGACGGGAATTTCAATGGTGTCGAGGGACTCCTTCACGATGTCACCCAGATCATGGACGTAGAAAATGCCCTCCGCCAGGCCAACCGGCAGATCACTCTCATGACCAGCATCACCCGGCATGATATCCGCAACCAGCTCATGGCCCTCAACGGCTGGCTGGAACTCTCACGGGCATCCATCGATGATCCGGACCGCATGCTCGAACTGATCAACCGCGAACAGCGGATCGCCGAGATCATCCGCCAGCAGATCGATTTCACCACGTTCTTTGACGATATGGGTGTGAAACCGCCGACATGGCAGGATCCGGAAGTGCTCATACGGAATATGGCATCTGCCCTACCCACAGGCAACATCCAAATCGAAATCAACCTTCCGAAGATGACTATCTTTGCCGACCCACTCCTTGAGAAGGTCTTTTACAACCTGATTGATAACGCATTGAAGTATGCAGGGAGCAACCTGACCCGGATCCGGGTCCATACCGTACAGGATGCTGACGCCCTGGACTTTATTATCGAGGATAACGGGAAAGGAATTCCAGCCAGGGAAAAGAAGCAGTTGTTCCAGCGGGGATACGGGAAAAATACCGGTCTGGGACTATTTTTAGCTAAAGAGATTCTCGCAATCACCGGCCTTACCATCAGCGAGACCGGAAAATCAGGGAAAGGCGCCCGGTTTGTTATCCGGGTCCCGGCAGGAAAGTACCGGATTACCTGAAGATCGCTACCGGGAACACAGGTTTGGCGAAGGGCTGGAGGGAATTTTTTATTGAGCCCTCGCCTCTTTTACCGATTTTCTGGTTTTTTACCGGGTAATTTTTTTAGTCCGTTCTGCTGATAGTATGATTTTTCCTTGACCTACTTTTATATAGGATCACTATAGCATCAGGATATTATCTGAAAGGAAACGGCGATGATCTCTATCCTCTACGTGGATGATGAGCGCGAGCTGCTGGAACTTGCAAAGGTCTTTCTAGAGCAGTCGCCGGACTTCCATGTCGACATACAGAACTCAGCTGGCGAGGCTCTTGCTCTTCCCGGCATCGGGAATTATGATGCGATCATCTCTGATTACCAGATGCCCGACACGGACGGTATCGCATTTTTAAAAGCAATACGGGCCTCGTACGGCACTATCCCGTTCATTCTCTTCACCGGAAGAGGCCGTGAAGAGATTGTTATTGAAGCTATCAACAACGGAGCTGATTTTTATCTCCAGAAAGGCGGGGATGTCAAATCCCAGTTTGCAGAGCTGTCGCATAAGATCCGGCAGGCAGTAGCCCGGCGCAAGGCGGAAATATCTGTGATCGAATCGGAAAAGCGTCTTTCTGATATTATCAATTTCCTGCCGGATGCAACATTTGCTATCGACAGCAGCGGCATTATCATTGCCTGGAACCGGGCAATCGAAGAGATAACCGGATTCTCTTCAAAGGAAATGATCGGCAAAGGCAACTTTGAGTACGCTATCCCGTTCTATGGCGACCGACGTCCAATCCTCATCAATCTCCTCTTAAGGTCAGATGAAGAACTGGCCCGGCGTTATATGAATATCATCCATGACGGGACATCCATATCTGCAGAGACCAATCTGGCACATGTAAAAGGAATTCCGTTTTTTGCCCAGATCAAGGTCAGTCCCCTGTTTAACCCAAGGGGCGAAATCACCGGGGCAATTGAGTCAATACGGGATATCACGAATCTCAAGAAAGCTGAAGACGAACTCCGTGCAGCCTATGCGCAGATTACTGCAAGTGAGGAAGAACTGCGTGAGCAGCTGGAGGTAGTCGCCGCAAGCGAGCAGAAGAACCGGGAGTATGCCAGCCGGCTGGAGTTCATGCTCGGATTCTATGAGAGGGCTGGTGCAAGTGAAAAAGAACTGATGGACTATGCCGTCGAGGGAGCGGGCATTGTAACCGGAAGTCCCCTGGGGTATCTTGCTTTCCTCAACGACGATGAGAGTGAGTTGTCCATGTATGCATGGTCGAGGTCTGCGATGGAAGAATGCAGACTCCGCGACAAACCTATTGTATACAAAACAGCGAAAACCGGCCTCTGGGGTGAGGCAGTCCGCCATAGGAAACCGATTATAACAAATGATTATGCAGCACCGAACCCTGCAAAAAAGGGGTATCCC
>JAAZNH010000158.1 GCA_012798365.1 Methanomicrobiales archaeon
ATCAGGGTTTTGTGCATGGGGGTGATACGGTCCGCATTGACAAACGTGCCCCCGGAACTTCCCCGGTCCTCGATAAACCAGTCCTTACCAGAACGGTAGAGGACGGCATGGGGTTTGGTGATCCGGGTCACGGCAGCATATTCCACCGGCAGGGCGATATCACCCTCTTTAGCATGTGCCGGAAAGTCCGGATCGATCCTGCCGATACTGATCCGTTCCTTTTTGATAAGGAATGTCTTTCCGGAAGCTCCACCCTCGACAAGATGCATGGCGGGGCCCTTCTCCCCGGAACTCTCAAGGATTGCTTTCCTTACCGGTTCGATGCGGGCCTGAAGATCCCCATATCCCATCGGGATGTTGATACTTGAGAAGACCCCGATATTCCTGATGAGCAGTTCCAGACCGCCATCAACAAGAGAGAACTTCCAGACCGGGTGGATCCCTTTGACCGTTTCTCTTCCAAAACCGGCTTCTTTTTTCACAAGACCGATGGCAACGAGCTGATCGATGTGTTTTTTGGTATTGGCATAGCTTGTATCGATGCGGGATGCTATCTCGCTGATCTCCCGGGGTTCCTTTTCGATGACCTTGAGGATCTTCAGGCGTACCGGGTTTGACAGTACTTCGAGATATTCCGATAGCTCCTGTAAAAACGCCGGATCGGTAGAAACTGATACGGTTTGTTTGTCAGACATTTGACATCACACCTTTTTTTCCCGGGAGGCGGCTCCTGGCAATATCCAGGTGTCGCGGGTATTCTTCATCGAATACGTTTCCTGTACTCCCAATGATTGTAAAGTATGCTTTACATTAGTATCATGACAGGGTCATAAAAAAGTTGGCATATCCTGTACGGGTAAGCCTGCGGGCAATATTTTCATACGACCGGCTTATTCTGGCCGGTATCCCAGATTTATGCCGATATATGATCCTTGCTGGTTCAATATTTCCCGCGCAGGGAGAACTCTCTGACTCCGGGTGTATCATCAATATATTAGTCCCGGTCATCAATGCCTCGTCCACGTCAGATTGAGGCTGTATCATGCTTTTGCCACGACCAGAAGAGGATTGCAGGAAAACCAGGATTTCCCGCACAAAGAGGGAGGCCACCGATGGTGCATGAGAACCCGTGGTACCTTATCACGGACAATGAGATTGCCCATATCCGGGGAAACCTGCAGGATATCCGGCACGAAGTCCCACAAGAGCAACAGGAGCTTATCTCCAGTGTGCTGGACCTTCTCCACAACGTCCAGGTGAGACGCCCATGAATAACGACCAGCCCTTGTACCGCTACCGGATGGAGATTCTTCTTGCCGGCATCCTGCTTCTCTCGGCGTTTTTAAACCTGTGGAACATATGGTCATCTGGCTATTCCAACACGTATTATGCTGCAGCGGTGAAGAGTATGCTGGAAAACCCGGGAGTCCTCTTCTTCAATTCGTTTGATGCCGGCGGGTTCGTCACGGTTGATAAGCCTCCGGTTGGCCTCTGGGTCCAGGCCGCGAGTGCGACAATCTTCGGTTTCTCGGGTTGGGCCCTTGTCCTTCCCCAGGCGCTTGCCGGGGTTGCCTCTGTTGCCCTGCTGTACTGCATCATCTCCCGCCCCTTTGGCAAACCCGCGGGTCTTGTTGCTGCGTTTGCCTTGGCGATAACCCCGATCTTTGTTGCGGTATCCCGCAACGGGACCATGGACGGACTGCTCATCTTTGTCATCCTCCTTGCGGTCTGGTCAGCCCTGAAAGCTGCACGGGATTCCTCTTTACCGTACCTTTTGTTCGCTGTCATCCTGACCGGCATCGGGTTCAATATCAAAATGATCCAGGCATTCATCGTTGTCCCGGCCATTTTTACGGTCTACTTCCTTGGGGCAAGGGAAATTCCTGCAAAGAAACGCCTGCTTCATTCCGTGGCTGCCCTTGCCGTGCTCATGATGGTGTCGCTTTCCTGGGCCATTGTTGTCGATTCCATCCCGGCTGAACAGCGACCCTACATCGGAGGCAGCGGCGACAATACGGTGCTTGGCCTCATCATCAACTACAATGGTATCCACCGTCTTGAAAACGGCGGGATGTCCGGCCCGGGCGGGATCGATGGCCCACAGAGGGGAGTCGAAGGTCCTGAGGACAGCCGGGTATTCTCCCGGAACCAGACTGACGGGATGAGTGAGAACGAGCTTACCATAGATGCCGGCTCTGTTCCCCCGCAGGGAACCCCTTCCGGCGGATTCTTCCCGGGGGGCCAGGAGAGCCCCCGCTCCGCCGGCACAACGACCGCCGGATCCGGACCCATGAATAATCCGGGGAAAGTACCACCTCAGGGGCAGTTCCCGCAGGACACATCCCGGATGGGGAGCACATCGGGAGTAGCCGGAGGTTCCGGTGCACCAGGAAGCCGCGTGGGTGGTGGGATGGACGATAACGGGAGCCCGGGAATCCTGCGCCTCTTTGGCAGCGGGCTGTACGGGCAGATCACCTGGCTTCTTCCGTTCGCGCTCATCGGGCTTCTTGCATGGTTCAGGAAACCCGCCATCGGGGACCTGAAGGAACGGGAAAAAACCGGGTACTTCAACGAGCGAAGCCTTGTACTGCTCGCGATGTGCCTGTGGCTTTTCCCCGGCCTTCTCTACTTCAGCTTCACCACCGGGTTCTGGCATACCTACTACCTTGCCACAATCGCCCCGCCCCTGGCAGGCATTGCAGGGATCAGTGCCCCTGGGCTCTATGCTTCCTACACTTCGGAGAGATTCCGGGGGTG
>JAAZNH010000159.1 GCA_012798365.1 Methanomicrobiales archaeon
ATCACAACCGAGAGGACGATCGTGAATGCCACCCGGGACACCAGCACGGAGATTCAATGGCAGACCGACCGGTTCCTCCTCATCGTGGCCGGCCTCATCCTCCTGCTCCTCTTCCTTGTCATCAGCCTCTCGTGGTACCTTGCCCGGGTCATAACAAAGCCGGTGGATGTCCTGCGGGAAGGCACAACGGCCATCGGTCACGGGGACCTCGATTTCCGGCTCACGATCCGGTCCGGTGACGAGTTTGAAACGCTCGCCGAATCGTTCAACCAGATGGCAGCAGACCTGAAGGAGAATATTGAGAACCTGAGGCGGACTACTGCCGAGAAAGAACGGTTCATCAAGGAGCTGGAGATCGCAAAGGAGATCCAGGACAGTTTCCTTCCCGAATCCGTGCCGCAGATCCGGGGATTTGATATCGCGGCCACCACGATACCGGCGCTTGAGATCGGCGGCGATCTCTATGATTTCATTACGGTTGCCGGTACACGGACCGGCATTGTCATTGCGGATGTGTCCGGCAAAGGCGTGAGTGCCGCCCTGTACATGGCCCTGTCCCGGACCATCCTGCATGCCTGCGGCAGTGCCGAACCGGAGCCGTCCCGTGCAGTGAAAAATGCCAATGGCCTCCTGTATGATGACGGGAGGTCGGGGATGTTCATTACGGTCTTTTACGGCGTGCTGGATCCCGGCCGGATGACCTTTGAATATGTCAATGCCGGGCACAACCCGCCCCTCCTGCTCCGCAATGGCGAAGAGTCCGTGTGGATGAGTGGGGAAAAGGGCATTGCACTCGGGGTAATCGAGCAGGTCGCGATCCCTGCCACGCGGCTCATGCTCCGGCCGGGTGACATCCTTGTCCTCTATACCGACGGTGTTACCGAAGCCTTCAATGAACAGGAGGAGTATTTTGGCGAGGACCGGTTGCAGGCCTGCATTGAACAGAACCGGGCCCTGCCGGCCCAGGGAATCCTCGACATGCTCATCCGGGATATCCGGGCCTATACCGGGTCAGCTCCGCAGTCTGATGACATCACGGTTGTAGTTATCCGTGCGACCTGACCTGCCGTAAGCAGATTCTTGGCTCATTTTTCCCCGTAATTACTTATTCCACCGTATCGTTGTCAGCCGGGACCTGGGCGGGTGAAACCGGCAGCGGGCTGCCGGTTTTCCGGGCCGGCCAGGTATGGCCCGGTTCCCGCGGGGCAAGGTTCTTCTGCAGCATCACGAAGAGCTGTTTTGCCCCGCTCATATCATGATCCTTTCCCAGTTCCCGGACCAGTACCGCGATCCGGTCAGCGGGAAAGAGTTCATGATCCCGCTCAACGTCAAGAAGCCCGAGTTGTGCGTGGCAGATCGCGGCGGAGTACATATCCATGCAGGCTGACAGTTCCTTGCGCAGGGCGTGCCGGAATGGCTCCCCAAGTGCTGCTTCGAGGGCATTGAGCTGTTCCCTGTGGCAGGTGAACTCCTGCCAGAGCCCGTCACGGGTTTCTGCATCTGCTTCCAGCGATCTAAAAAGCTCCAGGATTCCCTGCTGTTCATAGTACGGTGCAGAAGCAGGATAGTTCCCGGCCGGGGAAAGCGGGGAATAGTGCATCTGTGTCTCTTTGATTGACCAGGAAAAACGGGCAATGCGGTGCCTGAGGTAGTCAGCGGGTCGGGTATCCATACTCTGTTCCTGGTTCCTTTGGGAAAATTCTTAAAAAATCGCCCCTGAACGGGAGAAGCGGGGCGAATGCCACACTATGTTGCCTTCCGGTTTTTTTAAAAAGATCGGCCGGGGCCATCCCCTCAATGGATAAAAATTCTGATATACAAGCAGTATTACGGCATGATTTTTACCTGCGGATGTCCATCTAGCCTTGTACCTGATCATGTCGCATGCCCTGGCAGAATCCGGAACCGGCAAAGAATCCTTAGAAGCAAAGCAGAAGGTCATTCTTACCAGCCTTATTGTGGATTTTATCCTGTGGATCCCGGATGTTGCAGCCGCAATCCTTTCCGGCTCTATCGTCCTCATGGCGGATGCGGTGAAATGCGCCAACGAGATCATTGCCACGTTCTTTGCCTATATCACCATCCGCAAGATGGCCAAAGGCGGCTCCGGGACCTACGATTACGGTATGGGCAAGTTCGAGACCGTCACATCGCTAATTACCGGAACGGTCATGTTTGTCTCGCTGGCCCTCGTCTTCTACGCGGCGATCCACCGGATACGCGTGCCTGAAGAGCTGGTCCGCGAGGGAGTCATGCTCGGGGTTGTCCTCATGCTGATCGGTGTTGCGATGAACACGTACTTGTGGCAGAAGAATTACCGGCTCTGGAAAAAAGAGCCCTCCCCCATCATGGACTCCCAGTGGCGCCTCTTCCGTACCAAGGCGTTCTCTGATTTCGCCGCGCTCCTCTCGCTCGTTGCCGGGGTTATCTTCGCCCAGTATGCCTGGTCGCTCTATATCGACCCGCTCTTCTCCTTTTTCATCGTGGGAGTCCTCCTTTCTTCCGGGTACCGGGTCATCGTCACCTCGCTGCCCGACCTCCTTGACAAGACGCTGGATGAAGAGCTCCAGATGGTGATTGTGAAGCACCTTGCAGAATTCTTCCATGACTATACTGCCCTGCATGGTGTCCGGTCCCGCAGGTCGGGAAACAACGTGTATATCGAGATATTCTTAGAATTCGATAAGCAGAAATCCATGGGCGAGGTCCAGGCTACTATCAACCGGATCAAGGCTTCCCTTGAGAAGAGCATCCCGAAAAGTTCGGTCAGTATCGTGCCAGCCGATACTGCCATGCCACAGGATTAATCGTTCATGATCCCGGCTTTCCGGTCCCGGCCGTGATCAGATCCGGGGCTGCTGCTGCGAGGCGCAGTGGAAGGTGCCATAGCCTTCCACCATTGCCCTCGCATTGATCCCGACAACCTCGCGGTCCAAAAAGAGTTCCTTGAGAATCCTGAGGGCGTCCTCATCATGGGGGTCGTTGAATACCGGCACGATCGCAACCGTGTTACCGATATAAAAGTTCGTGTAACTTGCCGGGTAGCGTTCCCCGTCAGCCTCGACTGCTGCCGGCATCGGGAGCCGGATTACCGTGAGCGGCCTTCCGTCCTGGTCAGAGGACTGGCGGAGGATCTCGTAGTTGTCATGCAGCGCCGGATAGTTGGCGTCCGAGACATCCTCTTCATACGCACAGACAACGGTTGTTGGGTTGACAAACCGGGCAATATCGTCGATGTGGCCATCCGTGTCATCCCCGATGATGCCGTCATTGAGCCAGATAACCTTTTCAACGCCCAGGTACTCCCGGAGTTTCTCCTCGATCTCATCAGCCGAGAGGTGGGGGTTCCGGTTGGGGTTGAGCAGGCATGCCCGCGTGGTGAGGACGGTTCCTTTCCCGTTGACCTCAATGGATCCTCCTTCCAGGATGATACCCGGCTCGTACACGGGCAGGTTCATCCACCGGTTGATGATCGGGGGTATCCTCCCGTCGTGGACCTGGTCGTCATACTTGCCACCCCATGCATTGAAGTTCCACCGCACCATGGCTGCTTCCTGTAAGGCACGGTTCAGGACAAACGTCGGCCCATAGTCCCGGATCCAGACATCCGAGTACTCGTTGGTGTGCAGGACGATCTTTTCAAGGTCGGCACCCAGCTCACGGAGCCGTGACCGGACCCTGCGGTGGATTACTGCGCTTGGGACAAAGATCTCAACCCGCTCGGATGTATGGAGGTGGAGGATCATCTGGTAATATGTTTCTTCGACAGCAGGTATATCCGGGAACGTGACCGAGTTATGCGGCCAGGAGAGCCAGACTGCGTCGTGCGGTTCCCACTCGGCCGGCATGATGAATCCCCGGTTCCGCGGGGTGTCGCCATTCCGGATCTCCGGGTACTCCCCGCACTTGCCGGGGAACTGCTGCCCGATCCGCCCGTAGGTATCCGGGCGCCGGTTGCGGAAGAACCCCCACGAATCCTGCACAGACCTGTTCATCGAAAGGTCGAGTGCGGCAACCAGCATCTCTTCGGAGTGGCCGGCCTTTGCAAGGATCTTGCCAAATGCATCGCAGACAAATGAGCCGCCAAAGAATTTTGTCCTGCCCTCCCGGCCCACCCGGTTGACCGCGGCAACGTGAACGCTGTTTGCAATGGCATGGCTGCGCTGGATGAGCTCCCAGGCTTCCTGCCAGTTGCCCTCGGCGGGCTCAGAACAGTTCGGGTGCCCGATGGCGGTCGGGTAGAAGATGATATCTGCCCCTTCCAGGGCAACGCAGCGGGCCGCCTCGGGGAACCACTGGTCAAAGCAGATCAGGACGGCAAATTTTGCATGACGGGTGTTATACACCCGGTACGCGTCCCCCGGGTAGAAGTATCCTTTTTCAAAGAAGCCCGGGTCCTGCGGGATATGGATCTTCCGGTAGGGCGGAAGAATACTCCCGTCGGCATCAATCACGACTGCGGCGTTGTGGAACCGGCCCCCGTGTGCCTTTTCAAACACCGGCACGATGATGACGACCCCGTGCTCCTTTGCAATGGCACAAAAGGCATCGGTTGACTCACCGGGAATGGTCTCGGCAAAGGCAAGCGGATCGGCACCGGGATGCTGCGGGAAGTACTGCGTGCGGAACAGTTCCGGCAGGCAGATGATCGAAGCACCCGCCTGGGCTGCCCGGATTGCCTGCTCCCGGGCCTTGTTCAGCATCTCTTCCGGATTGTTGCCAACCGCCATCTGCAGGAGGGCGATCGTGACTGGTCCCTGCTCCATATGTCTCGTCTTATACGCGTTCATTCTCTTCGGATATATAGGGCATCCATGGACGTCAGGATGGCACGACCTGTGCCCCCAAATGAGGAGAACCGGTG
>JAAZNH010000160.1 GCA_012798365.1 Methanomicrobiales archaeon
AACGGCCGGTCTTTGGGATCAATACCTGGGATATCTGGGGTGTTGCAACCTGTACGACAGCGGACGAAGCTGTTGAGCAGGCCCTCCTCTCCGCACCATGATCCTTATGACGGCAGCCTGCGCATATATTGCATAATGCGCATTGCGTTGGTCAACTCCCGCCAGGATAAAGCCGGGGTTAATATCCGTATTCACCTTGAACAGCTGCTGGCAGATCCCGCCCGCAGCGAGAACCGGCCGGAGACCGTATACTCCTTTTTTGCAACGGATGACCGGCTCATCCACGCCCACGACATTGATACCATGGTCGGGGATGCAGATCTTATTATCTTCATCTCCCGCCATGCGAGCGTCAACCCTGTCCCGGTCCTTACCGTCCACGTCACCGGAAACTACCGGGCTGCAGAGCTTGGTGGGAGTCCGGAGACCCTGACACCGGCGGCGCCCGCCATGATGCAGGCGGTCCTCCGTTCCCTCGCCCGTAACTGCCCGGAAGGGTACCAGGTTGCCTATGAAGTCACCCACCACGGGCCGACCGGCCTCTCCCTTCCCTCGTTCTTTGTCGAGATCGGCAGCACGGAGAAAGAGTGGACCGATCCGGTGGCCGGCAGGGCAGTTGCAGAGAGTATCCTTACCTCGGCCCCCCTCCGCCCCGTCCCGCTCATCGGTTTTGGCGGGACCCATTATGCGGTCCGACAGACCGATCTCTCCCTGAAAACAAGGGCCGCATTCGGCCACATCGCCCATACGCGGGAAATTGCGACCCTGAAACCGGAGATGATCCGGCAGATGCAGGCCATGAGCGGGGCCGTTGCAGCCTATATCGACCGGAAAGCGCTTAACAAGGGAGATCTCAACCGTTTACTATCCATGCTCGGTGAACTCGGGATCCCTGTGTTATCAGGAAGCGAGGTCCTCGCGATGGGCAGCCTCTCCTGGGAACGGTACCGTGCCATCCGGGAACTGGCTGAAACGATCACACCAGGCGCACGATGTTATGTCCATGGCCTTCCGGAATCTTCCGGAAATCTTGTCATTGTCCGGGCAAATCCTGATTTAATTGCCGAAACGGTCAAAAGCGATGAGCCGGGCCTGATTTCAGATCTCGATAATCTGCCCGTTGTTCACGTATCCACCAAAGATAACCGGCTCCTTCCTGATTTTATCAGCAATGAGGGCGATTCGCCCGGAATAATAAATGCTTTAAATACATTGTGCGTAAAAATCATACGTAGTAAAGAGATCACTGCAACGGAGAACGATCACTTAGTAATTACCAAGGTCCGGTTCGATCCCGAAAAAGCGCGCAACCTCGGGATCCCGGCCGGGCCTGCCTACAAGCTGCTTGCCGCCGGTAACCAGGTTGAGGTTGACGGCAGGGTTATTACCCCTGACATGGTGTCCTCCTGCAGTGAGACAAGACTCCACATCCCGGGGTTGGAGAAGTATTCATGAGGTACATTGTTGAAGAGGCACTAAACAGGGCGAGGGACGAGCCAGCCAAGTCCACGCAGAATAACGAAGACCTTGACCAGATTCTTGCCGAACTCAAGACAGAGATCGCGGTAATCGGGTGCGGGGGCGGCGGATCGAACACCATCTCCCGCATGATGGAAGAGGGAATCCATGGCGCAAAACTCATCGCCATCAACACCGATGCCCAGCACCTGATCCGCACCCACGCCGACCAGCGTATCCTTGTCGGCCGGCAACGGACCCGCGGCCTTGGCGCCGGCTCTATCCCCCAGATCGGGGAGGAAGCGGCCCTCGAGAACGAACAGGAGATCCGTGCCGCTGTCGGCGGCTGCGACATGGTCTTTATCACGGTCGGCCTTGGCGGCGGGACCGGCACCGGTGTCGCACCGGTTGTCGCGAAGGCGGCCCGCGAAGAAGGCGCCCTCACCATCGCTATCGTTACCCTCCCCTTTGCAGCGGAAGGTGCCATCCGCATGGAGAACGCAGACGCTGGCCTTGAACGCCTCCGGGAAGTGGCGGACACGGTCATTGTTGTGCCCAATGACAAGCTGCTCGAAGTGGTCCCCAAGCTGCCGCTCTATGCTGCCTTCAAGGTGGCCGATGAAGTCCTCATGCGTGCCGTCAAGGGCATCACCGAGCTCATCACCATGCCCGGGCTTGTCAACCTCGACTTTGCCGATGTCCGGACGGTCATGGAACGCGGCGGCGTTGCCATGATCGGTATGGGCGAGAGCGATTCCGAGGACAAGGCAGCCGATTCGGTCAAGAAAGCCATCCGCTCCCCGCTCCTTGATGTGGATATCAGCGGTGCAACCGCAGCACTTGTCAACGTTGTTGGTGGAACTGACATGACCATGGAAGAAGCAGAAGGCGTTGTCCAGGAAGTCTATAACCGGGTGGACGAGAACGCCCGGATCATCTGGGGTGCCCAGATTGATCCGTCGATGCAGAACAAGATGCGGACCCTCCTTGTGGTAACCGGCGTACGGTCGCCACAAATATATGGTCGGAATGAGAAACTAACCCCCAAAGTACAGAAACAGTTTGAGATCGATTTTCTCAAGTGATTAAATATGGAAATTTCCAAGCCTGAAATCAAAACAGAGGTCCTCCATGAGGAGTTATTCCGCAAATACCTCCGGGTCCTCAAACTCGCGCGCACCCCCACCCGGGAAGAATTCACCAAGATCGCAACTGTTGCAGCAGCCGGGGTCCTTGTAGTAGGGATGCTCGGGTTCATCATCTACGTCTGCTTTGACCACAAGGCGCTGCTCGGGTTCTAACAGCGATGGTTATGACGCAGCCAACCCCTCAAGCAGCCCCCGGGACACCTGCGCCGGAAGCGCCGGTTACCCCTGAGGTTTTCAAAAATACCATCTTTGCCATCAAGACCACCTCCAAGCAGGAGCGGACGGTAGCCGACAATATCCTCAAGGCAATCGAGACCAAGGCAACAGATGTCAAGGTATCCTCAATTATTGTACCGAACGAACTGCAGGGATATGTTCTGGTCGAGACACCGGAGAAGATGAACCGTGTCGAGCAGCTCGTTGAGATGATTGCCCATGCCCGTGTCGTTGTCAAGGGTGAGACAAGCCTTGCGGAAGTCGGCCACTTCCTAATCCCCAAGCCGGTTGTCTCCGGTATTGAGGAAGGCACCATTGTCGAACTGATCGCCGGGCCGTTCAAGGGCGAGAAGGCGGTTGTCAAGCGGGTCGATTCCGGCAAGGAAGAGATCACGGTCGAGCTCTACGAGGCAATCGTCCCGATCCCGATCACCGTCCGCGGCGACAATGTCCGTGTGGTCGAGAAGTTCTCCGACCAGAAGTAATTTTTTTTCTTTTTCCCTCCTGCTGACCGCTGAGGCTTTTGGTTTTTCAAGAGCATAAGACCCCATCAGCCGGATGATTGTAAGGAAATGGCATAATTATCAATAAACTATATAATGTCAACATTCCAATATTGACGTACGAACGTTTCCCTTTCCCGGCCGATGTCGGGAACCGGGCGGCAGACATACCATGAGGCACATCAATGGCGCAACAGATTGCTGAAGTGATACGTGGGTGGCTGGGCTGGTGCCCGGACCAGCAGATGGTACGGATGAAAACGCAGAACACCGGTATCCCCGTGGATTGTCAGAGCGCTTTTCCGGCACAGGACCGGAACCCGGCCTCTCCGGACCCGGCCGGGAACAAAAGAAACCCGCCATATGAACATACGCAGCCGGGATACCTGCTTACGGGTGCTGTGGGTGCCGTCGCCCTGTTCCTGATCGTGATGACGATCGTGGCTGGTCCTGAACCGGTTTCGCTGATCGTGCTTTGCATCATGCTTTTCGTTCTCGCGATCATGTCACGGCTCACGGTTTCTGTCAGTGAAACGGCCCTCCACCTCCGCTTCGGCCCGGTCGGGCTTGTCAGGAAAGAATGGCCGCTTCACGAGATCATATCGGCGACGCCCGTGGAAAACCCGTGGTACTATGGATACGGCCTTCGCTTCACGCCGCACGGGCGGCTCTATAATGTTTCCGGGCGCCATGCGGTCGAGCTCCTGCTCGCATCCGGAACAAAATTTCGCATTGGAACCGATGAACCGGAGAAACTTGCTGAAGCGGTCAGGAATGCAATCCGGTGATTGCATGACCCCCCGCGTGATGGAATTTCTGCCTGATTCTTACCCTTTTTTCCTTGCGGTCTATTTCTTCTCGCGGCCGGAGATTTTTGCTGAAAATTCCTGATCAATCCGCGTCTCCTTTTTGAATTGCGGTTGGATCAGTGTTGAAAAAAGTTCGCGATGAACGCCCGACACCATAATTTTATATTGTAAATATTCATATATTTACGCATGGTCAGTCACCCAAAAATAATTCAGATAATTCCTGATAGCTTGAAAAACGCGGTTGATGGGTACGATAATAAAGTCACAATTTTCGATCATTTCCACTGCGCTCCCGGGTCCCGGCTGTCTTTAGCAATACGGTATCGGAGGACCGGACTATGATAGAATTTGATCATCTTTGTAAAGAGTACGACGGCGTTTACGCGGTCAATGATCTTACGGCAGTGATCCCTTCCGGGGAAATTTTTGGCCTGCTTGGACCCAACGGGGCAGGCAAAAGCACTACCATTCTCATGCTGATCGGGCTGATTGAGCCGACATCCGGGTGCTGCAGAATTGACGGTGTTGAAGTTGCCTCCAACCCAATTTCAGTTAAACAAAAGATCGGATATATGCCGGAAGATGTCGGGTTCTATCCCGGACTGACTGCGGAGGAGAACCTGGCATATTTTGCCCGGCTCTTCCGGATGGAGCCGCGGGAATATGCCCGACGCATTCCCGACTTATTATCCCTTGTCGGACTTGATGGAGTTACAAAAAATGTGAGTGGTTATTCCAAAGGGATGCGGCAGCGGCTCGGGATAGCTAATGCCCTTTTAAACGATCCCTCAGTAATCATCCTTGACGAGCCGACAGCAAATCTTGACCCCCAGGGTGTTGCTGATTATCGCCGGATAATTGCGGGGGTTGCGGGCGAAGGAAAGACGGTTTTTGTCTCCTCCCACATTCTTTCGGAAGTGAGCCGGGTATGCTCTTCTGGCGGCCTCCTGTTGAAAGGTCGCCTGATTGCTCAGGGACGATGGGAGGAGATGAGCCGTCAGTTCCGGGCAACTGCGGAGCACGGTTTCACCATCGCGGTAGAAACCCGCGATCCTATGCCGCAGTTTTCTTTTGATGATCTTGTTTCCGCTGAGTTTTCTTCGGACAGGAGAATGGCAACCCTTCATGCCCGGTCTGATATCAGTGATTCCGTTATCGATGATTGCAATCGTGCCAATGTCCGTCTTCACGGGATACGGCAGGAAGGGATGTCTCTGGAAGAGTTGTTCCTTGCATATTACCAGGCAGAAGTGTGATCAGAAATGGCTGATTCCGGAGTTCTTATAATTGCGAAAAAGGAGTTCTTCGATATTGTGCAGAGCAGGAAATTCCTGCTAATCCTGGGAATCCTGCTTATCGTTGCGTTTGTCGCGATCCTCAACGGAGTTGCAGAATACCAGGCAAAGCAGAACGAGTACAATCAGATACAGCAATATCTTCCCCCTGCAGGACCGGATGATTCCACGTCCCTGACATTTTTACGGCTGAAACCCTCTGTGCTTCTGGTTTTTCATCAGATGAGCATGCTTGTGGGAGTTATTGGGGGATTTCTCGGGATTGCAATGGGATTTGACCTGGTCACAAAAGAGAAAGAAAGCCGGTCGCTGAAACTGCTTCTTTCCCACCCCGTATATCGTGATGAGGTGATCAATGGGAAAGCTGCCGGGGGTTTTGCGGCGGTTTCCCTTGCGCTTGCAGTGGTACTTGCCATCTCATTATCTGTTCTTCTCCTCAATAGTATCGTACCCGATAGTACAGAACTGGTCATTTTACTTTTATTTTCTATTGTGACCCTGCTGTACATGTTTACCTGTTTTTCCTTCTCCCTCCTCATGTCTACCCTCTGCAGCGAGAGTGGAACGTCGCTCATAGGATCCCTTTTGGTATTCATTGTGCTGGGATCCCTGATTCCCGCAATTATCGTCTCTCCTGTTGTCATGCAAAAAATCATCGGGGATCAACCCGAGATGCCGGCAGTCATTATTAACCAGATGATGGGTCTTGCCGAGCTTCCGGAAAACCAGGTCCCGCTCCAGAATGAGACCGAGATACGAATGATGAATCGTGACGTATGGGATAGTTACAACCAGAAAGTCCGAGACTATGGTGGCAGGCAGCTTCAGTACAGAGACCTCCAGTACTACATCTCACCGACTAAGAATTATGAAAAGATAGCAACCTGCCTGACAAATCCAACCTGGATCCGTTACATGCTCTATATGACCATTGGGAACAGTATGGTCCAGAAAATCGACAATCAGGGACGCAGGCTTTATGTCAGTATCGATTACAACCCGAAGATCGATTTTGATTTCCAAGGGATTCTCACACTGATTGTCAGTAATATCCTGATGCTTTTCATCCTTCCGTGGATCTTTTTCGGTCTCGCTTATGTCAGGTTTATGAGAATGGATATTCGTTAAGGGGTGATGATATGAAAGAGTTTTTTTCATCTATGTTTTATGGTCGTCATGAAACGCGGATACCGCCATTTATACTCAGCATTAGTCCAAAGGTTCGGGACATGGTGTGGGGGTTTTGTAAATCATGACAGATTCCGGAGTTATTACCATTGCAAAAAAGGAGTTTTTCGACCATATCCGAAGCCACCGGTTCCTCATCATGCTCTCGATACTTCTTGGTATTGCAGTTGTGGGAATCCTGAATGGAATAACCGACTACCACTCCTCCGTATCTGCTTACAATAACCTCCAGGTCACTTCCTCCGCAGACTGGGGATCGGACATCCCTGATGCACTCTATCAGAGGATCAAACCCTCCATACTCCAGGTCTTCTTCCAGATGAGTTCCCTTATTGGGATTGTCGGGGGGATTCTTGGTATTGCCCTTGGATTCGATCTTGTGACCCGGGAAAAAGAGAACCGGTCGCTGAAGATCCTTCTAGCACATCCGGTATACCGGGACGAACTGATCAACGGGAAAGCGCTGGGAGGGATGGCCGCAATTATGGCTGCACTGGTAATAACGTTTTTTGTTTCCCTGAGCATCCTCCTTATCGCAGGAATCATTCCTGAGATAACTGAACTGCCAGCCATCCTGGTTTTTGGGGCAGTAACGCTCCTGTTCATTGTGACCTGCTTTGCATTTGCACTCCTGATGTCCACAATCTGTGAACAAAGCGGGCTGGCACTAATTTATTCCCTGATCCTCTTTGTCATCCTCGGGTCCTTTATTCCGGCAATAGTCATGTCCCCTCTTGTTATGAACCAGGTCATCGGCACTCCCCCGCAACTGCCTGACCTTATGACCGAGTTTAAGGATGATACCACAGATCCCGTGGTATCTGCTTCAGAATCAGAAAAACCGCATGAACATAATCGTGAAGCCTGGGATGAATATGACCGTCAGACACAGGAATATGGGGAGAAACAGATGCATGTAGGAGACCTCCAGTTCCTGTTTTCACCCCAGAAGAATTATGAGAAGATTACTGTCTTTCTTACCAATCCGGCACTGACCGGAACCTATCTGTATCCTGTCATGAGCAAAGGATGGGGAGATACCCCAACCAATGCTCAAGATGTCGGCGTTGCTGTGGTATATGAAAAACTGGCAGTTTTTGACTTTTCCCAGACGCTTGCAATGATCTTCGGAAACCTTATTGCACTCCTGATCCAGCCGTTTGTTTTCTTCGGACTAGCCTATGTCTCATTCATGAGAATGGATGTGAGGTAAATGATGGTTAACGAACCGTTGGAAAAAAACCCGACATGGATATGGATACTATTCATGGTCCCGGTTCTGGGAATTGTCCTCTCATGTCAGCCGGTCATTGCCATGGATGCGTCTCCCAACAGCGATATGATTATCCAGTGTGATGTGCCCGGCAGGATTATCGAAGCGGGTGAGACTGCAGAATTTGACCTGATTGTCACCAACAATGGCCCTGAGATCTATCGTAAGCTCTGGTTCGAGACCTTTGACGGGAAGCGGCTGGACTGGAAGATGCGTTTCGAGGATGAATCCGGGGAGATAAACCGGCTCTCGCTTAAAAATGGTGGATCCAAGAACATCACATTTATCGCAGATACCAGTTCAGATACCCCTCCCGGAGAATATACTGTCCGGCTCCATATCGGGGACGGATGGTACTGGCTGTACCTGACAATATCCAGGAGCCATAAAGGAGAGAAAGGAACTCTTGAGCTGAAAGTAGTTGATACTGACGGGGAGAAGGTCAAGGGAGCAACGATTGATCTGATTCCGGAAAAGATATCAACCAAAGCCCAGCGTCTTATGAGTGCGGCGGACGGGAGTATCTCCGCACTCGTTGCTGACGGGACCTATACCCTGAAGATCACAAAACCCGGTTACATCACTATTGAGAAAAAGGAGGTAATCATAAAAGGAGGAATTACCACCAATGCCGGCACCATCATGCTGGAAAAGACCCTTTTTGCCGCGGACCTGGTGGTGAAGTCGCCGATTATTACCACATCCGTTGGAAAAAAGCCTGTCTACGACATGGTGATAAAAAATACCGGGAAGAGTGATGATACTTTCCGGCTCTCCACGCAGGGGACACCGGAGGGATGGTATATCCGGTTCCGTGAAGGTGCATCGGACAGTTCGGATATATCGGAACTATTCTTAAAAAGCGGGGAAGACAAGTCGCTTGTAATCGAGGCGATCCCCCCGTATGGGGTGCAGACCGGAGATTACAACTTCACCGTATGTGCAGAGTCGTCCGAGACAGAATACTCTCAGGACCTTACGGTGAAAATCCGGGGCAACTACGACCTGAAAGTCTATACTGAGAAATACCGGTATGAGGTCAACAGGGGAGACGCGGTCACATTCCCGCTAACCGTGACCAATGGGGGGAATGCCGGACCGCTCACGAACGTGAATGTTGATATATCCGCACCCGATGGCTGGAAAGCAGAAATCATCCCGAAAACTGTGGCAAGTATCCCGCCTGGTGAGAAGAATGTCATCTCCATCAAGGTTATCCCCCCGGCGAATATCGTGGCCAGCGAGTACAAGATTTCCACGAAAGTGTCATCAGACCAGACCGAAAAGAGCGATGAGTTCCATATCCTTGTGAAGGAGCAGTCGATGGTTGCCGGGGCCGGCATCCTTGTCCTCGGCCTTGTTGGCGGAGGGGTGTTTTACATGTTCCGGAAATACAAACGGAGGTGAGGATGATGAAAAGAGTAAGTGTTGCCGTTTCTCTCATAATACTCGCGGTGGTGCTGGCCGGCTGCACTCATCCTGCACCCCCCCAGGTCCCGACTGCTACGCCCGTAATTGTGGAATTTTCAGCCCAATCCCCCTCGGAACTCCATAACGCACAAACATCCGTCCCACAACCTGTTACTACTGTTCAGGTCACTGCATCAAACAAACCGGTCAGGATCTTCAATGGGGAGTATCTCTGGGTTGAGTACCGGATGAATAATTCAGCAATCCTGCCTCCAAATCCCCGCTTGTCGTTTTTTTATACTGTTAGGATGGAACGATCCTTCACGAATTATCATGGTATCCCGGCAATCCATGAAAAATATATAACCATTTCAGACTACTCGGAATTGACTGGAGATAGTCTCACGCATGTCAAAGACGGAAAAAAGACGGTGGAAAATCTCTATTTTACAGAGTCAACGGACAAATTTCTAGGGGGGACGCGGTTAGAAACGACACTGGGTGTGGAAAAAACCCTTGAAGAGCTTTCTGGATTTTATGTACAGCACCAAAAGGAGGATTGTCCCGCTGGCGGGTTGGGCATCATTCCTTTTAGCGAGATGAATATAATACTCATTGATGATGGATCTGAATCGGTAATAGTACCTTTCGGAACGTATCCTGATGCCCGTAAATATTCAGGAAAATTTAGCGACGGTACTCCGATTACATTCTGGGTTACTTCGGAGGTTCCCGTTCCGATACAGTTCCAGTTCTCAGACCGGAGGGAGGATGGATTTGATCCACTCGATTTGTATGAACTGACCGGTTGGGGATAAGCCGACCCATTTTTCCCTTTCTTTGTAAAAAGGAAGTCGGGGTTTTATCCCCAGACAAATGAGGACGAATCGACGGTGAGGGGACTCATGAAACGATCCGGGGGTAATGTAAAACCATCCCTCTGAAGAACAACAATCCGCCCCCCCTCATCGACATCATTCATATCATGGGTGATAATGATGATGATTTTGTTGTTCAGCTGGTTAATCACGGAATAGATCGATTTTTTTGATTCGATATCGATTGACCGAGTAAATTCATCGAAGATAATGATGGGCGAATCCCTCAAGATAATTCGCGCAAGGGCAATCTTCTGCTTCTCCCCGCTCGACAGTTTCATTCCCGACTCCCCAACTCTCGTATCATAATGTTCCGGGAGTTTCACAACAAATTCATGCAACTTCGCCTTCTTTGCGGCCAGAACCATCTCGTCTTCTGTGGCGGATAAATCCCCTAAGAGAATATTTTCGGCGATTGTACCATCAAAGATTAACGAATCAGAAAACACGACTGAAACCGATGACCTTAGGGAGTCTTGGTTTATCTCTGAAATATCCCGCCCTTCAAAGGTTATCATGCCGCTTTCGGGTTTGTACAACCCACACAGGAGTTTTGCTATGGTGGTCTTGCCAGAGCCGTTATCCCCGAGTAGGAAATTGCGGCCCGTTGAAAATGTTGCACAGAAATCCCGAAGTATTATTCTGCCATCATAGGAAAACGTGACCGATTCAAAATCGATTCTTTTTACAAAAACCGGGAATTGTTCTTCACCGGCATTATCTGCTGTGAGATCGAAAATCTCTTTAATCCGGTCATATGAGGCCTGGGAGCTCTTGTAATTATTCCAGTACATCGACAGGGTCTGGACTGGGGAAAAGAATAACCCCACATATCCAATGAACGCAGTCAGTGTTCCTATGGTTATGGTTCCTTGAATAACTGCCACACTTCCTAAAATCACGATAAGAATGGATGGGATTCCGTAAATGAGCATGGTGACAGCACTATTGAGGGATCCAACCTTTACAACATTAATGGACGCACAAGTATAGCGGGATAGATGCTCATTATATCTCCTGTGCACCCAATCCTCCAATTTGTATACCTTGATCAAGGGAAGGGAAGCATATGCCTCTTTTAAAAAGGACTGCAGATCCGCACTCGCATCAAGGGATGGTCTTTGCAGGGTTTTGATCCTGTTACCAAAATACCACGAAGATATTACAAACAGAAAAACCGGTAGGAGGATGATAAGCGTGATTTGAGCATTCAGCGAAACCATGATCACGACTGGCAGGAAGATTCCCAGAATCGTTACCAGAATCTGGGGGGCGGTGCCGGTAACTGTTTGGATTATGGAATATGCATTCCCTGCGGTCCTGACCTGTAAATCCCCGGTTTTAAACTGCTGCACGTCATAATATCCGGAACGTTGGACCTTGTTAAGGACACGCGAAGAAAATTCTGTAAATAATGTGATATCCAGTCTGCCCTTGATCTGTGCTGATAGGTATTCTGAAAGCGCAGACAGGAGGTAGATCCCGGTCATAAGGAGAAGGACCGGGATCAGCAGGTCTGTATTCCTGCCGATCAATACCGAATCGATCAGGAACCCCATAATAAGGGGACTCGCGATGGTAAAGAGCATGCCCAGTATATTCAGAATTATGATTCCGGCAAGAGCCGGGAGATGTGACCTGCTCATCTCCCATAGCAGCCGGTTATACCCAGATACCATTTGAGACGTCATATCTGCAGAGTGCTTTCCCATTCAAATCACCAGTCAGGGATTCCTCAAGGGCCCTGCAGTCGTTGCAGGCATACCTGAACTCACATGCGGTGCATCGCGGAATTTTTTCAAGACACATGCCCCAGAACTTATCAAATCCCTCAGAGTTTTTCCTGAGGAGCTCATAGAGGGGTTGCTCTTTTACCGAACCTAACGAATATCTGCGGAGCATGGGGCATGGCAGGACCTCCCCTCTCCAAGATACGGTCAGGCTGTTTGCAAGACAGGGATGTTTTTTCTTCATGTGCGTGAACCGGAAAAGGTTAGTCTTCTGGATTTTGGATTTGGAGATAAGCCGTGAATCGGGCGAAAGCTCTGACGCATCCCTCACGAGACGATCTATCGTTAGATTTTTTGAAGAGCGTATCTGTTTGAGAAATTCTTCCCGTTCATCCGTAACGAGAAGGAACTGGTGATCAGTACCAATGTGTGCAGGATTGTCAACCTGAATTATGGGTAGCGCTTTTCCTTCAAGATAATCGGCAACCTCTGCCGAAAACCGGCGGCTGTTAATACTCACAAAGGTCTGTGAAAATTTTTTCTGGGCATACTCCAGCAGTTGTTGTAAAAGCTCCCACTTGAGGGTAAGATCCCCCCCCGTGAAGTAAACGGAATCGCAATGGAGATCTGAGAGCCCGTCAATAACCTCTTTCCATTGCTCCTCTTCCAGGGGTGTCCCCTCCTCTTGCCAGGTGTTGCAGCCTAAACATCCGGAACTACGCCGGATATGGCGGGATCCACAGAACCCGCAGGACAGTTTGCAGGTATTGTTGATCTCGAGGAAAGCTTTCTCGATAAATGGGGGTTGCCCCGGCTGGTAATCAAGGATGGGTGATCCCAGCCTGAGTTTCTCGATGAAAACTTTCGTAGTATAATAATTCCCGATACACCGTTCTTTCATCTCATCAAGCAGGGGCTCATTTGTTGTAAGCTCAACATTATTTTCGCAATTCCTGATTAATTGCGTCTCATATTCGTTCAGGGAATGGACATCTCCTTCAATGAGATCATAGATGACACTAGAGTGCTCACCCAGGATCAAGTAGCATTCCGGATTCAGTCTGAAGTACATAGTTAGTCTCCCATCGTTGTGGATATCGTGGAGAGCCACGTGTAGTATCCCTGCGCAACGGTTTCAGGCAGGCTGGGATTGTTTTCTGCAATCGTAAAGGCCCGCTCGAGACCCTTTATCAGATCGTGGTTGGAATTTTTACAAATTTTTGATGAAGGAATGAACTCGCCAGTTCCAGCAAAATCGCAATAACAGATATTGCATAATTTTTGTACCTTGCAGGAAGGACACAGGTCAAGATGAGACCGGTAATCTTCAACAATTTTGGCAATTCGTGCAAAATCCAGACCGGTCCTGATGTTACAGATCGGAAAGGTATGATTGATCCGCTCGCATATGTGATAGTTACCGTCGACATCCACGTAGATTTTACGCCCCGGCAGACAGGTAAACGTATAGGGGATCATAAATGAGGTGCCATCGATAAGAGCAGGAACCGAGTATAGTATTCTGCCTGCCTGAAGGCCGAATATCTGGTCAAAGAAAGAGTCCACTCCAGCAGAATGCCTGATCTGGTGGTTGTAGGACTGGAATGCCTTTGCCTCGGTTTTCAGGAATTTCTCATAATCTTCCCGAGAGAACCGCTGGTAAAAAGTGCAACCGTCATTAGGATTTGGAAGGGAGATAAAAGATATCCGGGGAACCTCTGCACGGTTAAAGAATTCCTGCAGGGCAAATAGATCGCTCTTCCAATCGAACACGCAAATCGCATGACAATTCTTATACCCTGCATCCATGATAGGGCGAATATTTTTGATGACGTCGGCAAAAGTACCTGATCCATCATGGTATACACGGTTACGGTTATGCTCAGCTTCCGGGCCATCCAGGCTGATAGCTATGGAAAAGTCATGCGCCATTAAAAACTCACACTTTTCCCGGTCAAGGAGGGTCCCGTTCGTCGTCATCGTGAACAGGGCATCAATCTCCGGATATGTCTCTTTAAAATAGGATACGCATTGTTTGATCAGTTGAAAATTTAAAAGTGGCTCCCCGCCATAAAACCCGACCGAGGGTCTCCGTTGCGGGTTGAATCGTTTTCCCTCTTCAAGCAGGGATGCGTAGTAATCGATAGCAGTTCTGGCAGTCTCAAAATTCATCATCTTATGAGATGGGGTCCGGGTATTCGGGTACTCATCTGAATAGCAGCAATAACGGCATGCCAGGTTACAGTTTTCAGTAACGCTCAATGTCAACTGTAACAATCCCTCGCGCAGTATCTGTCTCTTCAGATGCTCTGGTGTAATCTGCTCTTTTGGATACTGGTGAGCATACTGTCGGGCTTTCTCGATTTTTTTCATAAACCGGGAGTTGAATACAGCATCCCTCTGATGATCAGCCGCTTCTTTTTCAAGAGAATCGGTCACGTCATTAGATGTAAGCAGTATTTCAAGGGATGTATTAAGCGGAAATGAGATACCGAGAATATTATCAAACCAGTACTTGGTCCCGGATTGAGTTTCGAATTTCATTCTTCTGACTCCTGATAATTCCAGTTAGAGAAAAGGAGAGAACACCCCTTAATGGGGGGGCTATTCTGCTCTTGGAAGCTGTTTCGTTCCTGGCTGCCGGGAATCAGGCAATACTGCTAGCGATCTCTTTGATGCCAGTCTTAATTTAATCTCTGTTCACAGCACTCCTTTTCATTATTCGACGAGCAGTTCTTCAAATCTCCTTATTTCAAAGACCTGTGAAGGGAGACAGAATTACCAGTACGGGGTGTTGGTCCGCTTGTTGAAATTTGTGGACTGTAACGGCTGCTGGGCCGGATTGCCACACATGCAAATGCATGCACCGCAGTATGGTCCGCGAACGATCGAGTCTTCAGTCTGGATAGTTTCCATTTTTTATTCCTCCGTTGTGTTTACAATACCAGAGGCAAAAAAGACAAAGTCATAAATATGGATATGACAATTATGTTTTTGCCTACGGGCAGGCATGGGTTCGTCAAGTGTGCAAACTGATGTGAACCCATCCTACACTTTTAACGTTTTATTTTATACTATTTATACTGATACCATGCGATATATTTATTTTAAATTGGAGATTAAATTAATATATTGTAAACTTCCATACATTTACGTCGCTGGGGAAACTGGGGTGCCCTCCCCTGAGTGTCAATGGAGCGCGAAGTGATACCTACCCCTCACACAACGTGTAACCAAACAACTGGAAGTTTTTACAATGTCAAATAAGAAAAATGGCAAGACAATTTCATCCCGCTCCAAATGGATTGTGGAAGAACCGGAATTCGTTCCTATTATTTTATATTGTCAATATGCATATCTTTACACATGTTCCTTCCAACAAGCGAAAAGCAGTTCGGCTTCTGGAAGATGCGGCGCAGCGGGATGTCCAATATCACCATTGCAAACGAGCTCGGGATCACCCGGCAGGGTGTGTCCCAGGGAATCCGCCAGATGGATGAGAAGATAGAGTCTTCGCTTCGCGAGATGGCTGGATCCAATAAAATACAGATCGAGAAGATTGATGTGGAGCGGGGAGTCCTCTTTGGAAAATCCATCCCCTTCCAGGTACCCGCATTCATTTTTGTGTCGGAAAAACACGGAATGCAGGTCTGGTACGAGCATGACGGGGACTGCGGGACCTGCGACCAGTATACCCAGTGCATCGAGTTCATCTGGGATTTCGCCCGGGAACTCGGAATAACGATAAAAAAGACGGCCGATCCGACCAAGATGGCTGAGGAACTGCTGGCGAAGATCCGGGAGATGGCCGGATGACAGATTGTACGGTAAACAAGGAAACCTGGGCGGGCCTGTGTCCACGGTCCCCCATGATGCATGCTTCCGCAGCGGTCATTATCAGCCAGCCGGAAGGTGCCTGTGCCCCCATCCCGGATGGCAGCAACCATCCCTCGGCCTCCCGCCGGATCCGCGATGGCATCAGCATTGCCACCGGAAGCCTGAAGGCGATGATCCACGACCGGCAGCTGTTCTGGTTCAGCTTCATGGCCGGCCTCGTGCTGCTCTTCCTGATCGCAGCCGTGGGATGGACAAACACTCACCTTGAGTCTGCCCTGCTGTATAGTTTTACTGCTGGCTCAGATTTCCTGGTGATTGACCTGCGGCTCCTCTTCCTCGAGATGATATGCCTCTCCTGCTTCACACTTATCCTTGCCGGCCTTGTACTGCACCGGCATGCGACCGCTGAAAAAAGACCGGTCCCGGTCCGCGACAGTTTTTCCCGGATCAACAGCCATACGAATTCCCTGCTGGGCCTGTCGCTCGGTATGGCGGTTGTTGCAACCCTCGTTTACCTGATACTGACCGGCACACAGCTTTTCGGGAAGATTGTGTTTACCATCTCCATGGCAGTATTTTACATGCCCTATTCGTACTATTTCCCAAACGAACTGTACTCCGCCCTGTCCTTCTCGACAATTAACATAGTCAGCAACAGCCTCGTCCTCCTGGTTACACTGTATGTTGTGCCGGAGATCGTGCTTGGCCAAAAGCGGCTTCTTCCCGCCCTTGCAGGTGCGGCCGGCCGGATCAGCAAGACATGGTGCGAGATGATCGGGTGTCTCCTGGTAGCAGGTGCAATCGTGCTTGGTGTTTTTACCATTGCCCTCCTGATCGGCCAGTCCCCCTTGCTGCTCAACCACGACTACGACTTCTTCCTCCAGGTCAGCCGCGGCCAGATCCTGATGACGGTTGCCTGCTACGGGTTTGTGCTCGCATGCTGGTCCCTGCTAGCGTTCGGGATCACGGCAGCCGGTGTAGCCATGACAGATATGTGCACCGGGACCCGGGTCGGGGACTCGCCCTGATTCCTGGCACGGAAGGTGGCCGGACAATACAAAAAGACCGGGCCGGTCAGGTCCGTGTCACCGTATCAGCAAACCGGTACTCGCCTTCCGGCACGGTGATCTCAAACCGGGCGCCGACATCCGGATCGCCCGTCTCGGCAATGGTGATATCTGTGATAGAGAGGATCTCCCGCGCGAGGTACAGGCCAAGCCCCTCTTTCCGTGGATAGTCCCTGCTGAAGATCCGTTCTTTCTGGTCGCGGGGGATCCCCGGCCCCCGGTTCTCGGCAATGATCGTCACGCTGTTGTCAGCATTCTTCCGGTAAAAAAGCCTTACAGCGTCCGCATTTCCGCCATGGACAATCACATTGCGCATGATCGTGGTGAAGACATCCTCAAGCAGGGGATCCGCGAAGATCTCCATGTTATCGAGTTTCACGGAGCGGGCAACATGGATGAAATCCAGGTGGGAGATGGCACTGAGGAAGACAATGTTCACATCCTGCCAGGCGGGCTGGCGCATGCCCAGGTCCTGGTATTTTTTTGCCGCAAGGAGGGAGTTCTGGATTTTTTGCAGGATCTCATCACTTTTTATAAGCAACTCCTTTGCAGCATCCGGAGACCCTGCTCCTTTTGCCAGGGTAATATAGCCTGTGAGCGAGAAGAATCCCGAACGGATGTCCTGGGTGGTAAGGGTAGAGAGTTCCTGTAGTTTCCTGCGTGCCTGCCGGAGTGCCTTCTCGCTCATGGCCAGGTCCGTATAGTTTCTCCGGAGTTCCTCTTCCGTTGATCGCAGCTGCTGGTACGCGGCCAGGAGTTCCTCATGCTGGCGCGAGAGTTCAGCAGTCTTTTTTGCAACTTCCCTCCTGAGGAGGTAACTCATGGCTACAAAAAGGACCGCGACACAGGCAAACACAATAAGGCCCCCGAAAAGCCAGGAGGGAATGGTCGAACCCGCCTTAATCCCATACCATTTCTGCATCGCCTGGTTGTACGGTGATGTGGGACTGCGTTTCCCTTCGGCAATCCCCTTATCAAGGGCTGCAAGGAGGTCCCGGTTCTTTCCTTTCTGCACAGCAAAACTCATCTGCACCGGGTTGAACATCACGGGAGTTGCGGTGAGGCCGTACGTTTTGGCATCCGCATCCCCCGCCGTATTATACACCACAAGAGCATCGGCGTCCCCGGATGCAACTGCTGAAAAGATCTCAGCCGGGGTATCTTTTTCCAGGAACGTGGTATTGACGTCGAACCGTTTTGCGTAATCCTTTAATCCGCTTCCGCTCGAGGCGCCCCGGACCATTGCTACCTGCTTTCCCTGCAGGTCAAGGATCGTATTGATGCCGGACCCGGGGCGTGCGTATACCTGTGACCAGACTGAAAGAGCTGATTCATTGCCGAAATCGTACAACGTGTCGCGATCCGGTGTCCGGGAAACCGCCGGCATCAGGTCGATCTCGCCAGCATCGAGCCGCTCCCAGCTCCGTGAGATGGACCCGCTCACCCAGATGACGTTCCAGTCCTCTTCCTCCGCGATTGTTTCAACAACATCAACAAAAAAACCGTCCGGTTCCCCCATGTCGTTGGTATAGAGTGAGGGTTTGAGCTCCGTGAGGGCTACCTTGACATCGCGGGTAGCGGAGACGGGAGAGCAGAGTGCCGCGATGATGACCAGCGCCATGGCTGCAAGGATCGCCTGGTGCAGGAACGTTCTTTTCCGGTTTTTTATCATGAGTGTGGGTTGCATGGCATTGTCCGCACGAGTACACTGGTCAGCGATTGCCCGGCACGTGCTGGATGAAAGTCTATGCTGGGTGATGGCGGGCAGGATTACTTAATTGTTTGGATGGTTCAGGGTTGCCCTGACCGGGCTCGGGAGCCTTTCACCTTCTGCCGCTTCTCGTTGATCGCATCCCGTTTCTGTGCCGCTGCACCAAACAGCCCCTGGAGGGCAGAAAGCAATGATGCGAATTCTTTGATGTCCGTCGCTTTCCCGTTCACCATCGCAGGCTGGTAAGGAATCGCCCCCGCTGCAGAGAAGTCATCCTCAGCAACAAGGGCACAGAATTTCCTCCCGATCTCCGGTTCGATCGCCTCATCAAGCGGATTCTCGCCCCGCACTTTGACATCGATCTCCAGTGCGTCACGAAGCTGGTCAGGGGTTGTTGTCGAAAAGCCGATAACCACAACCTCCTGCGGGTCGAAGATATTGATCATCGAGTACATCCGGTTGCCGCTGCCTTCCACCTCTTTTCCCTCGACGCCAAATCCCGTGGTGTGGAACCAGGCTTTCCGGAAATCATCATAGGTCTTTCCTTTCCGGAGCCGGCGGGTCAGGATTGAGATGGTTGTCACGAGTTCTGGTTTATCTGTTGCCATGATACGTCATTGATGGATAGTTGGTAAACCTAAAAAACCTGCAGTCAACCAGAGTTTTTCGTGTTCCCTGCCGGTTATTACGCGAGTGGGCAGCCGGGACATTACCCTGCCATAACCGTACTTCATCCCGATAGTATTATCCAGCAGCGTAGGTAAAATCCGGATCATGTTGCTCAGCCGGCTGACGTTTCCCGTATTATTCCTGCTGTTTCTCTCACTCGTATCAGCAGGATGTATCACATCCGGTGATCCTGCACCCAAAGACCTGCCGCAGGAAAAGCTCGACCAGATCGTGGGGGCCTATAACAAGAACGGTACCGCATGGATCGCGATCGATCCGGTCAGCAATCATGTTATTGGTGAGAAGTTCATCGTGACGGCAAAGACGGACCTTCCTGAAGGAGAAAAAGTGCTCGTCCAGACCTGGCCGGTCTCGTTTGCCCGCCCGGACAAGTACACGATTAACAACGGGCTGTCAGAGGAAATTTTCGTAACAAAGGGAACAGCCGGGACGAATGTCATCTCGCTTTCGATCGATGCAGCGGATTTCCGGGATGCGACCTACATCCTCTCCATGGAGAAAGGCCCTGACACAGCATCAGCGGCAACCTGGTACCTGGTCAGGGCAAAATAATTCCGGTAGAACGCCGTACGGTCCCAGTTATGCCGGCCAGAGATAAAGCAGAATTTCAGGGCAAACGTGTTTCATTTCCCGGCACCAATCATCTTTTTACATAACCAGCAGGGCAAAGCATCATGAGTTTCTCCATTACAACCGAACGGATCATCCTGTCAGACTTTGCGCAGGACGATTATCCACACCTTTGCCGCGTGGCGCAGGACCCGGATTTCCGGAAATATGTGCTGGTCTGGCTTGACAGCGATGAGCAGATCCAGAAATTCCTCCGGCATGCAATTGATGAAGCACAAAACACGGACCGGATGGATTACGTTCTTGCAGCAAGGACCCGGGAGGCCGGTGTGTTTGCCGGCATAACGTTCATCGAGATCGATCGCCTGTGTCCCACGACCGCGGAGATTGGTATTGTCCTGTTACCGGAGTTCTGCCGCAACGGGTACGGATCCGAGATCCTGGAGGCGTACCTCCGCTACGGGTTTGAGGTGCTGAAGATGCACCGGGTGTTCGGGAAATGCGATGCCCTGAACCTGGCTTCAGTCGCCGTGATGGAGAGATGCGGGCTCACGTACGAAGGCACGATCCGGGAGCATGTCTGGCTCCGGGACCACTGGCGCTCCACAAAATATTATGGTATGCTGGCAGCGGAGTACGCAGACCGGCAATCTTGAATATCCTCCGGGAGTCTGACCTTAAAAAAAAATGCTTTGGCCGGTTTATTTCCCGATCCTGCCTAGGAGCCCGCGGTCCTGCTGTTCAGCGGATGCAACCTGACCGAGGCGGGTATTTTCCTGCTGCATGATCTGGATCTGCTCTTCAAGTATCGCCTTGGTTTCGGGATTCAGGTCCTGAGTATTCATGAGCTGTTCGATCTGCCGGATTCGGTTCTGGTTCTGCGCTGTCACGGTGGCAAGTTCTGCAGCGGATACCTGATCTCCGCCAAAGAGCAGCCTGCTGATTATATCACGGTTCTGCATCTGCACTTCCAGCTCCCACGTGTGCTGGGCAGAGTTGTTGAAGTCGCGGGCGATTGCTGAAACCTGCGGCCCTACTCCTCCCGTGACATTTTCCATGGCAAGCAGCGTGTGAACCGCAAGCCGGACATCGTTTGCGTTTTTGCTCCACCCGGCCCGGACCGGTGTCTGGTTATGGAGCGTTGCGTTCAGCTGTTCGCGGTCATGCCGGATGTTTGCATGCATGAGCGATACATTCTGACCCGGGGGAACCGTGACGACATGGATTTCTGCCCGGGTCTGAGTACGGTTCTCGGCCTGCACACCAGAGCCCGGGCCGGGCCGGCTCTCTGTCTGTTCTTCTTCACGGATTACGTCCTGGCCGGTAACGGTTCTGGTTGCCTCGTCCACAGAAATATTATGAATATTCTGGCCCTGCCCGCGGTTGTCACCGGCAGGTCCGGAGTCTCCGGGTGCATTCCCCGGACCCTGCATTGCAGCACCCGGTATGATCATGGCAGCCGTGATCAGGGCAAAGATCAGAATACCGGCAATTGGTTTCATTTCTTCCCTCCTGAATAGTTTGCTCATATATCCCGTTGCGATATTTACGCATTTCTGCAGGCTTATCGGAAACTGGTGCATGACCCCCAGTCCGACCCTGCCCGGGGCCCGGCTCGCGGCCCGGGTATGGTGGATAACCCTGAGGGGAAACCGGCTGCTGGAAAGGGCCCAAAGAGGCATTTTTCCGGGAATGATTTGGGCACCTTTTGACAATATCCGGTAGAAATGAGCGGCCTCCGAAAAAATGGACAGATATTTTTCGGATAAAGGCAGAAAAAAACCGGCAGGTGCAGGAAACGGGGGCGATTCTGGACCCGGATGCGCAGGTCTCATCAGGCGCCCCCCGCGAAGGACAGATCCTTCTCTGGCGTATCCGGGGAGCCTGTCCCTGTTCCTTTGATGAGCACAGCAATCATCCCTGAAATCCACGATCACCTTTATCATATCTTACACCAAAAATTACAGACCCAAGCTTGTAACCTGTGTATACGGGACGGCATGGTGCAAAGACTATGGCAGAAGTGGTCGAGGTTTTAGTACCCGGCGGAAAGGCAACAGCTGGTCCACCCCTTGGACCTTCGCTCGGACCCCTCGGTATCAACGTGAAGGCCGTAGTTGACGAGATCAACAAGAAGACCGCATCCTTCAACGGCATGCAGGTCCCTGTCAGGATCGAAGTCGACGCAAAGAAGAACTTCACGCTGACTGTCGGTATTCCCCCGACAACGGCACTCATCAAGAAAGAGGCCGGTATCGAGAAAGGTTCAAAGGAGCCCAACGCCATTGTGGCAGGCAACCTGCCCTTCGAGGCCGCTGTAAGAATTGCCAACATGAAACTTGAGGGCATGCTCTCATACGAGCTCAAGACCGCAGTACGCGAAGTCGTGGGCACGTGTGTCAGCGTGGGAGTAACCGTTGATGGCAAGAAGCCAAAAGAGGTTCTCCAGCTCATCGCTGAAGGCAAGTACGACAGCAAACTCGTAGTGAAATAAACAGGAGAAAACCATAGGAGATCGGAAAAGGTCCGGTCGCAGAACTATGGAGGAATCTGATGGTTGATAGGGCCAAAATTTTGGATGCCGTAAAAACGGCGATTGAGAAGGCGCCAAAGCGTAAGTTCTCTGAGAGTATTGACATTACCATCAATCTCAAGAATATCGATATGGCGCAGCCGAAGAATCGTATCGACGAGACGGTTCTTCTTCCCCATGGATCCGGCGAAGAGGTCGGCATCTGTGTCATCGGGAAAGGAGACATCGTTACGCAGGCAAAGGATGCCAAAGTCGACCTGATCATCGGCCCTGAAGAAGTTGAACGGCTGGGTGGAGCACCCCGCGAGGCACGGAAAGTTGCATCTAAGTACCGCTACTTCCTTGCCGAGACCGCGGTGATGCCCCAGGTCGGTCGGTACCTTGGTCCCCGGCTCGGTCCGCGGGGCAGGATGCCGATGCCGATCCCGGCACAGCAGGATATCCGCCCGATTGTCGAGCGCCTGCGCAACTCGGTGAAGATCCGTACCAAGGACAGGACGGTCTTCTCCATGAAGATAGGGTCAACGGCTATGAAGCCGGAACAGGTCGCTGAGAACATCGAAGCGGTTGTGAAGAGGATCGAGTCTGTCCTTGAACAGGGCGCCCTGAACGTCCGCTCCGTGTATGTCAAGACCACGATGGGTCCCTCTGTGAGGCTGGAATAATGGCGTTATATACCCACCACCTCCCGTCGTGGAAGAAAGACGAGATCACCGAGATCAAGAAGAACGTCAAGGAGTACAAGCTCATCGGGCTTGTCGACATGTACGGTATTCCCGCACAGCAGGTGCAGCAGATCCGCCGGAACCTCCGCGGAAAGGCTGTCATCAAGGTGACGAGGAACACCCTCATCAAGCACGCGTTCGAGGAGATTGGCGGGGACGTAAAGAACCTCTCCAAGTATATCTCCGGTCACTCGGCGATCATCTTCACCAACGACAACCCGTTCAAGCTCTACAAGCAGCTTGAGAAGACCAAGACCAAGATGGCCGCAAAGGCTGGCGAGAAGGCACCTGAGGACATCGTTGTCCCCGGTGGCCCCACGAGTTTCAAGCCCGGCCCGATTGTCGGCGAGCTCCAGCAGGCCGGCATTCCGGCAGCCATCGAGGCCGGCAAGGTCAAGATCAAGGAGACCAAGACGGTTGTAAAGAAAGGCGCCGTCATCTCAGCCAAACTCGCAACAGCACTCGCAAAGCTCGACATCAAGCCCATGGACGTTGGTCTGCTCCTGCAGGCGGCCTTCCATGAAGGCAGCGTCTATGAGCCGTCCGTGCTCGCGGTTGATGAGACCGTCGTCCTTGGCCAGATCGCCCTTGCCAGCAGGCAGGCAACCGCCCTCTCGCTCGAAGCAGCAATCCCCACAAAGGATGCCATGAGCGCACTCCTGACCAAGGCTGTCAGGGAGGCACGCGGCGTTGCAATCGATGCAGCAGTCTATGAAAAAGACGTTGTCGATGCGATTATCGGTAAAGCCACAAGAGAAAGCCAGGTCCTCAAGACCCTGGTAAAATAATATTTGAGATTAATTAACAGGTGAACTAACATGGAGTATATCTACGCAGCACTTCTCCTCCACAAGGCAGGAAAGAAGGTCGATGAGAACGGCGTCAAGGCAGTCCTTACCGCCGCAGGTGTAGCAGCAGACGAAGCACGCATCAAGGGACTCATTGCAGCCCTCGACGGCGTTAACATCGAGGAAGCAATCAAGGCAGCCTCCGCAGCACCCGTTGCCGTTGCAGCAGCACCCGCAGCAGCAGCAGCACCCGCAGCAAAGGAAGAGAAGAAGGAAGAGCACAAGAAGGAAGACGAAGAGAGCGGCATGGCAGGGCTCGGTGCCCTGTTCGGCTAAATCCGACTGGTTCGAAGAACCAGGAGGAGGAGAAGAACACGCACGTGTTCTTCGACTTCCGACTGGCCTCGAACAACGA
>JAAZNH010000161.1 GCA_012798365.1 Methanomicrobiales archaeon
CATTTGTCTGCAGGATCCTGCAGATCTTCAGCATTGCCTGCTGAAGCGCGGAATGCTTGCCGGTTTTTGGACAGCACGGCAACCCCATGCCTGCCGTAGCCGGGATAATAACAACCCTTATTCCCCCTGCCGCGAGATGTGTAAACGTGAACGCAGAGGACATGGACTGGCTGGTGTACCACCAGCTGCAGGAATGCGGTGAGGTGGGCGAGGACGAACTTGCAGCACGCTGCGGGATTGACCCGGCACATCTTGGCGCATCGCTTGCACGGCTTGAACAGTCCTGCCTCATCGAGCGGTCCGGCACGAAAGTCCGGATGCTGACGTTTGGCGAAGCCCTCATTAAGAACCAGTCGAAATATGAGGAAGACCTGCCGTACGTCATCGAGAACGGCGTCATCAGAGCGAGGAACCCATAACATGCCAGAGCACGAGATCGCCATCCTCCGGATCGGCCACCGGCCCGAGCGCGACCAGCGGGTGACCACCCACGTCGGCCTCACGGCCCGGGCGCTGGGGGCAAAAGGAATGTACCTTGCCGCAGCCGACAAGGATGTAAAAGAAAGTATCACCGATGTTGCAGAACGCTGGGGCGGGGAATTTTTCTGTGAAGATAACGTGAAGTGGCGCTCCTGCATCAAGGAGTGGAAAGCCAATGGGGGGACGGTCGTCCACCTCACGATGTACGGCCTGAACCTGCCGGACGTAATCAGCGAGATCCGGCCGAACAAAAAGATCCTCGTGATTGTCGGGGCCGAGAAAGTGCCGGGCGAGATCTACGGCCTTGCCGATTTCAACGTCGCCGTCACCAGCCAGCCGCACTCCGAGATCTCAAGCCTCGCCCTCTTCCTTGACCACCTTGCACAGGGAAAGAACCTTGCCCTTGACTTCACCGGGGCGCAGATTAAAATTATTCCCTCAAAGGCCGGCAAACAAACGGTGGGCCTGTGAACGGCCGGGTGCTCATCGCCGGGTTTGCCACCCGGCATGTAGCACAGTCTGCCTTCCATGCAGGATACGAAGTCTGCACCGTTGATCATTTCTGCGACCAGGATCTTGCCTGGTACACCAAAGACCGGGAAAAATTCGATGATGTTGCTGACATTCCGGATGCCATAGACCGGATCTGCCGGCGGCAGAAATTTGATTATTTTGTCCCGACCTCCGGTGCCGAGATGCTGCCGTCATCAATCGGACGCCTTGGCACCGGCCCAAAAGCCATCAGCAGGTTTATGGACAAACTTGAGACCCAGCGTTTTTTCGAATCAATCGATGTGCCGGTTCCCCGCATCCTGCCGGATGGCGAATATCCGGCCATGGTCAAGCCCCGGGGAGGTGCCGGGGGATGGCGGAACGCCGTGATCAGCAGCAGCGACGCGATGGCAGCATGGAAAGAACTGTACGGGAACGTCCCGCACATCTGCCAGGAAGTTGTTGAAGGGACTCCTGCCAGCACCTGTTGTATCGCAACGGGTTCGCAGGCAATGGCAATTGCCACCAACGAGCAGATCCTCCGCGGGGGAAGCGGGGAGTCTGCCTACGGGTTCTCCGGTTCAGTTACGCCGTCATCCCACCCGGCAGCCGCAGAGATGCTGGCGCTTGCCGGCTGGATTGCCGCGGAGAGCCGCTGCGTGGGGACGATTGGCATTGATTTTGTTCTGGGCAATAACGGGCCGGTTGCCATTGAAGTGAACCCGCGCTTCCAGGGAACCGTGGATACCGTTGAGATGGCAACGGGGGTGAACCTCTTCAGTCTCCATCTCGGCGCATGTGAAGGGATGCTGCCGCCCCACCCCCCGGCCACATCGCAGGTTGCCTGCCGGACGATCCTGTTTGCCGACCGGGACATGACCGTGAATGCCGATCTCTCGCACCTGAAAGGGATCGTTGCGGACATCCCGTGGCCTGGCACATCCCTCGAAGAAGAGCAGGCAATCGTGAGCGTGTACGGCTGGGGCCCGGACCGGGACAGTGCCATGGCATTGCTGGATAAACATATTACCACTGTCCGACAATATATGCGCTGATGGAATCAACCGAAGATACGATGAACGATCCGGCAATCCGCGCATATCTCCACCGGCTCGTGGGCGACGAAGGCCTTGACCTGCTCGAACGTTTCCCCGAGGGCGGGGAGTTCAGCGATGAAGACCTTGCTGCAAAGACCGGCATCAACTTAAACTCGGTCCGGCACACCCTCTACACCCTGTACGAGAAGCGGCTTGCCGAGTACCACCGGATCAAGAACAACGAGACCGGCTGGCTTACCTACCTCTGGCAGCTGCGCACGGATCATATCTATGACGCACTCCGCGAAGACATGGAGACCGTTCTTGAAAAACTCTCGCGCCGCGAGAGGTTTGAAGAGGAGAACGACTTCTACATCTGCAAGGACTGTCACCTGATCTTCACGTTCCCGATCGCGATGAACACCGACTTCAAGTGCCCCGACTGCGACCAGCCGCTGGGCCATTTCGATAACGAGATGCTCCTCAAGTCCTTAAAGAGCCGGATTGACGCGATCAAGAACTCGCTGGGTCATGCCTGATTCAAAACGGGACCAGTACGCAAAACTGCTGCGGGATGCCGGCTGCAGCGCAAAAGTAATTACGCATGTGAATGCGGTGACGGATGCAGCCCTTGAATATGCGAAGGGCTATCCGGCAATTCATTTTTCTCTTGTTGAACAGGCTGCGATGCTCCATGATATCGGCCGCGGAAGCACGCACGCGATTGACCATGCCCAGCGGGGAGCGGATCTCCTGCGGGAAAAAGGATTTCCGGAAGAGCTGGCCCGCATTGTCGAGTGCCACACGGGCGCCGGCCTGACCGCGGATGAATGCACGCTGCTCGGGCTCCTGCCCCGCGACTGCATTCCGGAAACGGCCGAGGCAAAGATTGTCACGCATGCCGACAACCTGATCGCCGGCCATACGCGGGTCAGCATCCATGACAGCATCGGGTCAGCGATCCACCTGCCCCATAAAGCGCGGAAGCGGATGTACCGGCTTGCGCTTGAAGTGGAGCTGCTCACCGGAAAACGGCTCTAGGTTACAACCAGCCGGATGAGTACCAGAACAGTTTTTTTAATAATTATTGCTCTGTATAAATGATTTTTCCAACTACGG